>CAMLRJ010000126.1 GCA_946482345.1 uncultured Cellvibrio sp. | reverse complement strand
TCATGGACAGCAATAATGTGTTTTCCACTTCCGGTGTCAATGTTCATACACCGAATGTCAGCAACACAGAATTGGCCGCGATGATTAACGCCGATAAATCCGTAAATATCGACCCTGAAGGTTTGGCAAAAGCGACTAAAGGCGGATTCTGGATTGCATCCGAAGGTGCAGGCGCTGCTGCCAGTGCAACCACCATGAATTTAATTTTCAAAACGGATAACTACGGTGTAATTGAATCAGTGATTCATTTGCCATCCACTGTGAATGTATTGCAAACCAATAATGGTTTTGAAGGCATAGCCGAATACAACAACAGTTTGTATCTCGCATTTCAACGTGCATGGGCAGGTGAAACCAATCCACGTATCGGCATTTACAATCTCGCCACTCAAAGCTGGCAATTCGTTTATTACCCATTGGATGCATACAGTTCACAATATGCAGGCGGTTGGGTTGGTTTATCTGAAATTACGTCGCTGGGTAACGGTGAATTTATGGTGCTTGAACGCGATAACCGCGGTGGCCCTGATGCCTCCATCAAACGCTTGTACAAAATTAATTTGCAAGCAATCACCGATGGCCAAACCATTACCAAAACTTTAATCAAAGACATTAAACCTGTGTTGGGTAACACCACAGGCACGTTGTTGGAAAAAGTGGAAGGTACTGCAGTCACACTGAATGGTGATGTCTATATTGTGACGGATAACGACGGTGTCAATGATCACAGTGGTGAAACGCAGCTGATCAATTTGGGTAAATTATTTTAAGGATTTATTCTGTTGATTTAAGGGAGCTTTTGCTCCCTTTTTCCCGACGCTTTGGATTGAGTAATTGATTCATATTTTTAATCATATTCACAAGCAATATGATATTTAAAAGCTGAACCCTGTTCCAACATACAGATTCCAATAAATTGCTTTAGTCTCGCCGGGCGAACCAAATAGCTGCCAATCAACACCGGTGCCTAACATCAAAAAGTCGATTTTAATTCCTATCTCTGCATTAGCTTCAGCAAAGTTTTCCCAATCATCCATCTTAGGATCTTTAAATGTAAATCGGCCTCTGCCTACACCAACCGCACCCAACAGATAATAATTTGATTCACCAAGAGAGCCAGCTCCACCTAAGCCCCCGGATAAGGTTTCTACTACAGTATCGGGTACATCGGCATCGAGTTCGGTGATAGAACGGCTTGCCGCGATATAATAAGGTGAAAAAATTAACCGACCTCCAACACTTCGCTCAAAATGCATGTCATATTTTTCAAAATTTTCATCCAGCCAAAATCCATCCTGTTCATCATCTGCATCAATTAAGCCCCAGGGAGCATATTTCAGTTGCAGAATGACAGGATAAGCTTCTCCTGCGAATGATAAATTAATCGGAGACATCAATAAAAACAGCAGTAAATACGATATTTTTTTCATACGAACTAAAATTGACTTGATACTTATAGGGAGTGGTTAGGCGCGTAGTCTATTTACTCACAACGCTAACGTAAATGCTGTTGTTAAGTAACTCAGTTTTCCTCATTTGCACCAGGGCGTAGATTTGGACGCCGTTTTCAGAAGTATTTCTGATTGCAGATTCCCTGGGTAGATAAACACTCCAACATCACCACAGCAAATGGCGCATTTATGTTGCAGGATAATTATTTTCGACGTTTCCTATGCGGTTTTTTATTTGTATGGATAAAAATAAATCCAAATCGATAATCAAAAAATCACGCAACCATAAACAATATTTCCCACTATTGTTAATAGTTATTTTCAAACTCCTTCATAGTTAAAAATTCAACTCATCAAAGAGATAAGTATTCTTATAATGTTTGCGAAATCGTTGCTCTTAAATTTTTAATTAATTTTTTTGTGATTTTTGACGACGTATTTTAATAATAACATTGAGTTTTTATTTCATGTTTAATCTGGTGTCACAGCATATAACAAATGACATCGCTCGCAGGTGAGTAGTAGAACTTGCGTTTCAACTTAACTCATCACCTTTTAATACTGAGGAAATTTTTATGATTAGAAAAACACTTCCTGTACTTTCCGCACTGGCGATTTCTGTGTCATTGGCTGTTTATTCCAGCGCCGCATTTGCGCAAGAAGGTGTTGCCAATACCAATCATTTTTGGTGGCCGGAGCAATTGAATCTCAGTTCATTGCGGCAACACGCTGTTGAATCCAATCCTATGGGAGCGAATTTTAATTATGCGGAAGAATTTAAAAAACTCGATTTAAATGCGTTAAAGGCAGATATCAAAACTTTGATGACAACATCACAAGACTGGTGGCCTGCAGATTATGGTCACTACGGCCCCTTCTTTATTCGCATGGCCTGGCACAGTGCAGGCACTTACAGAATTTTTGATGGTCGCGGTGGTGCAGCGGGTGGGCAACAACGCTTTGAACCTCTGAACAGTTGGCCAGATAACGCCAATCTGGATAAAGCTCGTCGCTTGTTATGGCCGATCAAACAAAAATACGGCAGCAAAATTTCCTGGGCTGATTTAATGGTGTTGACCGGAAATGTTGCATTGGAATCCATGGGTTTTAAAACCTTTGGTTTTGCTGGTGGCCGTGAAGATGATTGGGAAGCAGAAATGGTGAATTGGGGGCCTGAAAAAAAATGGTTGGATGACAAACGACATTCAGGCGATCGTCAATTACAAAAACCTTTGGCGGCAGTGCAAATGGGTTTGATTTATGTGAATCCGGAAGGCCCCAATGGTGTACCTGATCCTTTATTGGCAGCAAAAGATATTCGCGAAGCATTTGGCCGCATGGCGATGAATGATGAAGAAACCGTGGCCTTAATTGCAGGTGGTCATACTTTTGGTAAAGCGCACGGTGCAAAAAAACCGGATGATTGTGTAGGCAAAGAACCTGCTGCTGCGGATTTGGAAGAACAAGGTTTGGGTTGGACTAACAAATGCGGAAAAGGTAACGCGGGCGATACTATTACCAGCGGACTTGAAGGTGCATGGTCAGTAAATCCGATTGCATGGACAACACAATATTTGGACAACTTGTTTTTGTACGAATGGGTGAAAACAAAAAGCCCTGCGGGTGCAACTCAATGGATTCCGAAAGATGGTCAGGCATCCAATCTGGTACCTGATGCTCACGACAAAACCAAACGTCATGCACCGGTTATGTTCACTACCGATCTGGCGTTAAAAGAAGATCCCGAGTACCGCAAAATTTCATTGCGCTTTAAAGAAAATCCAAAAGAATTTGAACTCGCGTTTGCAAAAGCCTGGTTTAAATTAACTCATCGCGATATGGGGCCTCGTGCGCGTTATATTGGCGCAGATGCACCGCAACAAGATTTAATCTGGCAAGATCCATTACCGGTTGTTGATCATGAATTAGTTAATTCTACCGATATTGCCAAATTAAAATCCAACATACTTTCTTCAGGATTAAGTGCGTCAGAATTAATACGCGCTGCCTGGGCATCGGCTGCCAGTTTCCGCGGCACTGATTTGCGCGGTGGTGCTAACGGTGCGCGCATTCGTCTTGCTCCGCAAAATAAATGGGAAGTGAATAATCCAAAAGAAATTGCCAAGGTTATTAAACATTTGGAAAAAATTCAAACGGATTTCAACAAGGCAGAAAAATCCGGAAAAAAAGTATCGCTTGCTGATTTAATTGTATTGGGTGGTGCAGCTGCTGTTGAACAAGCTGCAAAAAAATCCGGATACACTATTGAAGTTCCTTTTGTTCCCGGTCGCGTTGATGCAACACAAGCACAAACAGATGCCAATTCTTTTGCCGTACTTGAACCCACCGCCGATGGTTTCCGCAATTATTTTGCAAAAGGCAATCATCTTTCACCGGCAGAATTATTGGTTGATCGCGCCAATATGCTCACCCTGACAGTGCCGGAAATGACAGTATTGGTCGGAGGTTTGCGTGTGCTGGATGCCAACAGCGGCAATAGCAAACACGGTGTATTCACCAATCAACCCGGCACCCTGAACAATGATTTCTTCATCAACCTGCTTGATATGTCCACCCAATGGAAAAAATCAGCAAAAACCGAAGGGCTTTATGAAGGGCTTGACCGCAAAACCGGAAAAGTAAAATGGACCGCAACACCGGTTGATCTGATATTCGGCTCCCATGCAGAATTGCGCGCAATTGCCGAAGTTTATGCAGCAAACGACGGCCAGGAAAAATTCCTGCAGGATTTTGTCAAAGCATGGAACAAGGTAATGATGCTGGATCGGTTTGATGTGAAATAAATGAGGATGATGTCAGCTGAAAACTCCGACTTGTTCGCAAGTTGGAGTTTTTTATTTTTGGTATGAATAATGATTTGAATATCAATCTTCCTGAAGCTATAGTTAATTTTTTGGACACTCAGGATGCTGATATGGAAACTAAAAAATGCCTTGCCTGCAAAGAAGACATCTTAATTAATGCTAAAAAATGTAAGTATTGTCTACAAATTCAAAATCCCATAGCAAACCTACAAAACAACCCCTATTTCAGTTATGGCAGCTTGGTAATAGTCTTGGTAATTATTCTTTGGATAACTATCGTTATTATTTTTCACACAAAAGATGATCCTATAAAACCTGAATTTGAAGTTAAATCCGCTAATCTTTTGCTTTCAGAATCAGATAAGGGATTAAATATTCGCTGCATAGCTGACATTAAAAATCCCTATGCAAAAAGGTGGACAGATTTTTCTCTGCAGGCAAAATTTAAAAATACAGCAGGTGAAACTATCGATGTTCTGTACTCAAATCCAAAATTAACCATTTATCCTTTATTTGAATTCACAGCAATAGTATCGGGAATCGCCAACACATTAAAAGAGGAATATAATTCGTGTGAAATTACCGTTATCGATGCGGATTATTAGTGCGTTAAGCTAAAAATTTAAATTTACTTATTGGTTTTTCTATGGCTCGATCCAAAAGCAGTAACCGTTGGTTGGATGAACACGTTAATGATCCTTATGTTAAAAAGGCTCAGATAGATGGGTATCGTGCGCGTGCGGCCTACAAACTGATTGAGTTGAATGAAAAAGATAAATTGATTCGCCCTGGAATGTTGGTGGTGGATTTGGGATCAGCACCGGGTAGTTGGTCGCAAATTGCGGGCAGGTTGGTTGGTGTGAAAGGTCGGGTAATTGCGTCTGATATTTTGCCGATGGATTCACTGGAGCATGTGGATTTTATTCAAGGTGATTTCACGGAAGAATCGGTGTTCAATCAAATTATGGAAAAACTTGGGCAACAAAAAGCGGATGTGGTGATTTCAGATATGGCGCCCAATATCAGCGGAGTTGATGTGGCAGATCAAGCGGCATCTATGTATCTGGTTGAATTGGCACTGGATATGGTACGGAATGTGTTAAAACCAAAAGGTGATTTTGTTGTGAAAGTTTTTCAGGGTGAAGGTTTTGATGATTATGTAAAACAAGTGCGGACTTCATTTGAAAAAGTTGTGATCCGCAAACCCGATGCCTCACGCCCACGCTCGCGCGAAGTTTATCTGGTGGGCAAGGGGTTTAAAATCACCAATCAGTCTTGATTGAGACAGTTTTTTCGCCTGACTATTTTTTTCTTTTGGGATCTCTATCCCTATCCGGTGCGCTGAAATTCATATTGAAGCGTTCGATTTTACTTGCTACGAGTTCACCGTTTTGATTGCAGATTGTCACCGATAAATAATCCCCTACCATGATAGAAGATAAATTAAACCGGCGATTGAATAAATCGCTTCTGTCTTCATAGCGAGTGGAACTGGTTGTTTTTATGGTGACATTACCAATTTGTATGCTGCCTGTTGGTATGTAACCTGAATTGATATGAATAGAAACTACCTGGCCTTCTACATGATTTTCGTCTTGATTATCAAATTGAATCTGGTCGGCAACCAATACGCCATTTGAATTTTTTGTGCCGGATATTTCAATAGAAGCATCCACTGTTAAATTACTGGCCGCTGCGAATTCATATTCTGTTTGTGAGTTGGTAGTGCAACGCACACCATTCACCTCAAAATCAGTCGGGGAAGTAAATTGTGTAATGCGACCCTCAAGTTCAAGATGAGGTATGTCTGAACCTACTTCATAATTCAAGTCATAAATTTGTTGAGCCTGAATTTCATTATTACTGCCTTTTATACCTTTAACTGACACACGCATTCTGTTATTTAATTTATACCCGTAAATATTAATCAGGCTTGCACCTGCATAATTGATGGTGGTATCTGCCAGGGTAAATTGATGTAAGGACTCATTCAAATTACTAATTTCACCGCTTAATTGAACAAGATTGGCAGTTAATTCTGTGTCAATATCGATACGGGTTGCTGTGAGTACTTGAGTTGTATTTTGATGGCCGCTGATCTGTACTCTATCGCCAATACTCAGTCCATTCAGACTGTTTGACTCAATGCTGCTACCAAATAAAGTTCGGAAATTTATTTGCACCAATCGCCCTGCGACCAGTATCTGATTTTTATTTTTATCTATGTATGTAATCTCGCCTGCCAGCTCCGGGTAGAATTCAATTTTTTCGGCAATGGCTACATTATTTTCATTCAGTATTCCGGTGACAGTGACTTGATAACCTGTGCGCAGATCATCTTCCGTTGCGGCTTGGCCGTTAACCAAAATCAATGCTTTGGATGAATCAAAACGAATACCGTTGACAATGACACTGCCAAAACCGTCAATTGTTCCCTGACTGGCAATGGGTGAACCACTCGCATCAATACCGGCGGTGTCCTCACCACTACCGCAAGACGTTAATTGCAGTGTGATTAAACTGATAATCAGGCATACACCAAATGATTGAATCAATTTCATTTTACATCCCCCGCATCAAGTGTCGGCTCAAGTAGACTTTCAATTAAATAGGCACCAACACCTAATCGCATTTTAACTTGGTTTGAATCCTGGTTATCAGAAGAAGTTTCATGCTCGGTCAACCAGGCATCAATACGTTCCAAAAATGCCTGCCCTTCTGTTTCAACAAATACACGAAATTCAGCGAGCGACTGCGGCGACATTTGTGAATTGCTGGCACGACGCTCAAATCGTTTGGGCTGATTTTTTTGTGCGTTGGCTTTATAAAGATTATGTTCCAACGCATTGGCAATATCCTGAATCACATTACCTGCACGAAGAAGTGCAGCAGCATCTGTAGGGTCAACAACAAAGTAACGGCCAAGCACACGCAGCTTTCCCTGAATTTCTTCGACAATACCAACGCGCTTTAATTCTTTTAATAATGCGCTTGCAGGTAAATCACCGCCGTAACGACGCACCAATAAATTAAAACAAATTTCATCTTCATCGATGCTGATTAATTTGGGTTGACCTTGTGCATCAATAAAATCTTTGTCCTGATACCAACCGGATAAAATTCGGGTCAGTCGGTCTTGATGTTGTTCACTGATTTTTGCAGTGTTGTCCTGTTGCAAATTTTCTTTAATGCGACCCACTTCTTTGCGATCAAGCCCTGTCATCATGGCAACACGCGAAAAATTAGTAGGGCGACCGCGAATACCAAATTCTTCGGAAGCAATTTTGACGTAGAGTTGTTTGCAGAGAAGAGAAAATTCTTTATGGGTAACGCCGTTGCGCAACAAGATCCCAATGATAGGCTCCATCATTTGCCATGTGGCTGACAGCGCTGTGTCTTTGGGTGTCGTCATTATGCGTACCTAAGCCCGAATAAAGTTGGCTAATCTAACAGAAATATTTATTCGGATAAAAAACTCCGCTGGCAGCCATCGCGTAAACCACCAACGGAGGGAAAACCTGCATCTAACTAGGGGATTCAGTTATTCGAGCTCCAACAAACTTCTATTTCCGAAACAGCTACAGGAAATTCGAAGATGGGTGAAACCACTCAAATCTCGCGGATACTTATGGAATCACTTGGCGGGCAAGTTAAACCATATTTGGTAATATTTACACCATATATAGTTATTTTTGTGGAGTGGATCAAATTTTGAATCATTCAGATCAACAGATTCCTGAACAGGTAAAGCCCGGTGTCATATTTAATTGCATAGGGGATGATCATCACCGGTTAATCGAGTGAGGTCGCAGATTGCTATCGAAAAAACGGTTGTCTTTCCCGCGTGCTCAAAAAAACAAACTGGATTCTTCAACAAGCATCTATTTTCCAAACGGAAATAACACAAATGAATTG
>CAMLRJ010000125.1 GCA_946482345.1 uncultured Cellvibrio sp. | reverse complement strand
ACACAGTTAGCTGTTATTTCATGGAGACCTAATTCTGGATAGCAGCTTTAAATGGAGTCACTTTAATAACAATGCCGAGGATTGGGTGATCAATATAATGCACTTCATTGCTGCGCATATCCCGTTTTTCTTTTAATAACACGATGCGTTTTGTTTGCCAGGTTTCATTTGCAGTTTGATCAGTTGCATCTGAAACGGCGCTGGTAATATCGTTTTGTGTTTCAGAAATATTTTGTATGTCTGCATCATTTCCTATTTCTGCATCGTTTCCTATTCCCAGTGTATCCTGCGTAATCACTTCGGGATTATCGGGTAATTCCGGCCATGGATTTCCTATTTCTTCCAGTTTAGGTTCGAATTCTGCAAACCATAAATTAGTATCCAATCGTAAATAAGTTGCAACACTCAATCGAATCGCGCCTGCCAGTTTGGGGGCTGGTTTCGCTGCATCGGTATTGTGAATCAATATCCAATCAGCTTGATTTTTCATGGTGATGGGTTGACGCCATGCTTGATGAAATAGCAATTGATAATCAACGGAACGAGCAAATTTATCGGCCTGCAAATTTAATTGGCGCATCTCTGCTGGCAGTTGATAAAAAGCCTGGGTATTAAAATCGATATTGATTGGAGCGGGATTGTTTGCGGCTATTGCAAGGGGTAATTCGTTACTATTTTCTGTTGTTGCAGGAATAACCGGGTTGGGATTTTTTAATGACTGCCAATAGGCGGGGTAATGCAAGGAAATATTGGTGGGAAAATGCTCCTGAATTGCAGGGTTTCGGCGCGAAAAGATGATCATTTCAACTTGATACCAACCCTGGTTGCCAGTCACTGTTTTTTCAACAGCTTGAGCGTTTGCCTGATTGACACCAAAGCACGAAACGCTGGCTAAAACCAGAGTGAAAGCAGAGACAAATTTCGATGCTGTTGTTTTCATGAGAGGCTCTGTAAAAGTTGTGAGATATGTTGCATACGATCTTCGATTGACTCCATGGGAATGGTAAATTTTAATTTACTTGCACCTTCCAGTTTGAAGACTCGCGGTTGGGATTGTACCAGAGTCACAATTTTCATTGGATCGACTTTTGTCTCAGTGGTGAAATCCACAAAACCACCGCGATGGTTGGCTTCCAGTTTGCTGATGCCAAGTGCCTGCGCCTGAATTTTTAATTCCGTCACACGAAACAGATTTTTGGTTTGATCGGGTAGCAGACCGAAACGATCAATCATTTCCACTTGCAGATCGCGCAGATCCTCTTTGGTTTCTGCACTGGCAATTCGTTTATACATGACCAGCCTGCCATGAACATCAGGTAAATAATCTGAGGGAATCAGTGCTGGAATATGCAGATTGACTTCAGTTACTTCACGCAGGGATTGTTCAAAATTGGCTTGTTTGCCTTTGCGAATGGATTTGACTGCCTGATCCAGCATTTCCATATAAAGTGAAAAACCAATGGTTTGAATTTGCCCGCTTTGTTCTTCACCTAATAATTCACCGGCTCCGCGAATTTCCATATCGTAAGTCGCGAGTGTAAAGCCAGCTCCCAAATCTTCGGCAGCACTGATGGCTTCCAGACGTTTAATCGCATCATCCGTCATGGCGCGGCGTTCGGGTGTTAATAAATAAGCGTAAGCTTGATGGTGTGATCTGCCGACACGACCTCTCAGTTGATGTAATTGCGCCAAACCAAATTTATCTGCGCGATGAATAATAATGGTGTTGGCACTGGGAATATCAATACCGGTTTCGATAATGGTAGTACACACCAGAATATTAAATCGTTTGTGATAAAAATCGGACATCACACGTTCGAGATCGCGTTCGCGCAGTTGTCCGTGTCCTATGCCAATACGGGCTTCAGGAACCAATGCTTGTAATTCGCGCGCAGTTTTTTCAATGGTGTCAACTTCATTGTGTAAATAATACACTTGGCCACCGCGCAAAATTTCGCGCAAGATCGCTTCTTTAATGGTGGCATCATCATATTGACGCACAAACGTTTTAACAGACAGGCGCCGTGCAGGTGGTGTTGCAATTATGGATAAATCACGAATGCCCGACATGGACATATTTAATGTGCGTGGAATGGGAGTTGCCGTGAGCGTAAGTATATCGATCTCGGCACGAAAGGCTTTCATTTGTTCTTTTTGGCGCACACCAAAACGATGTTCTTCATCAATAATTAATAAACCCAGATTTTTAAATTTAACATCGGGCTGCAATAATTTATGTGTACCGACGATGATATCAATTTTTCCCTCTGCCAAACGCGCTAAGGCATCTTCAACTTCTTTGTTGGTTTTGAATCGTGATAACACATCAATATTAATTGGCCAATCGGCAAAACGATCCTTCAATGATTCGTAATGTTGTTGTGCCAACAAAGTGGTAGGCGCCAGAATAACCACCTGTTTTCCTGCATGACTGGCAATAAACGCAG
This sequence comes from uncultured Cellvibrio sp., assembly GCA_946482345.1. Next base: position 5,765 of record CAMLRJ010000125.1, on the reverse strand, counting down.
CGCGCATGGCAACTTCGGTTTTACCAAAACCTACGTCACCACAGACTAATCTATCCATAGGTTTGTTTGACAACATGTCAGCACGCACAGCTTCTATTGCGCGTTGTTGATCGGGTGTTTCTTCAAAAGGAAAACTGGCGGCAAACGTTTGATAAGCTAATTCAGGATCAGGAAATGCAAAACCTTTTCGTGCTGCACGTTTTGCGTAAACTTCCAATAATTCTGCAGCGGTGTCGCGAATTTGTTCGGCAGCTTTGCGTTTGGCTTTTTGCCAGACTTCACTGCCTAATTTATGTAAAGGTGCAAGTGCTTCATCGTTGCCGCTGTAACGGCTGATCACATGTAAATTGGTGACGGGCACATAAAGTTTTGCACCATCAGCATATTCAAGCGTTAAAAATTCATTGGTTTGATTGTCCAGCGTAATACTTTCCAAACCGCGATAACGACCCACACCGTGATCTATATGCACAACCGGCGCGCCGATTTTTAATTCGGTTAAATGTTTGACGATGAGATCGGCATTATCCTGAGATTGTTTACGTCGCCTTTGTTGTTGAACTCGCTCACCAAAAAGTTGCGATTCACTGATGATGGCCAATGGTGGATCAGTTTGTAATAAACCTTGTTCCAATGGCGCGATAGTAATCGCAATACCGGATTTTTTTTCAGAAAAGGTTTTCCAGTTATCCAGCATTTCCGGTTGAACGCGAATGCGTTGTAATAATTCCAACAAGGCTTCGCGACGCCCGGCAGATTCAGCGCAAAATAAAATCGGGCCTGAATGTTCCATTAAAAAAGCTTCAATAGCTGTCAATGGATTTTCAGCTTGCATGCGTATCGGAAGGCTGGGCGGTACTTGTGTAGCAAATGAATAGTAACCGGTTTTCTCTTGCTGATATTCACGGGTGATATCAATACGTTGATGTAATTTTAAATTCCCGAAAAGTTCATCAATTGCTAAATAGATTTCCTTTGGTGGTAATAACGGGCGTAGTAGATCACCTTTTCTGCTTTCATACCGGTGATTTAATTCTTGCCAAAAATGTTCTGCTGACTGTTCAAGTTCACCAAGTGTAAATACCGAAGTGGATTCGGGTAAATAATCAAACAGGTTACTGGTTTGTGTGAAAAACAGTGGCAGATAATATTCTATTCCTGGTGGTGAGATGCCAGCGCTGATATCCTGAAATACCGGGCAAGCTTTATGATTGACATCAAACTTTTCCATCCATTGTTGTTTAAATAATTGGATGCCGGTTTTATCAAGAGGAAATTCTTTTGCGGGTAAAAAATTAATCTTCTCGACTTTATCCAGTGTGCGTTGTGTTTCCGGATCAAATGTGCGCAGCGATTCAATTTCATCATCAAATAATTCAATGCGATAAGGTGAATCATTGCCCATGGGAAAAATATCCATGAGCGAACCGCGTACAGCAAACTCACCATGTTCATAAACTGTATCCACCGCACGATATCCTGCACGTTCCAGTTGCAGGCGTAAATTTTGCGGGTTGAATTTGTCGCCGACATTGACAATCAAACTGTTTGCTACCAGATAAGACTGCGGCATTAAACGTTGCAACAAACTGGTAATTGGAACCACCAAAATTCCCTGTTGTGTCAGTGGTAATTGATAAAGCGTAAACAGCCGCTCCGAAATAATATCTTGATGCGGTGAAATGCTGTCATAAGGCAAAGTTTCCCAATCTGCCAGATGTAAAATTTTCAGGCCGGTTTCTGCCGCAAAAAATTCCAATTCATTTTCCAGTGCAATGGCGCTACTGGTATTGCTGGTAATAACCAGGCTGAAATTTTGTTGCTGTTGCTGTTGCGTTGCTTCAACAATTGCCAGTGCAGGAGCACAACCATTCAGTTGTCCCCATGTGATGCGTTGGCTTTTGGTTGGTTTTGGGGGAGACAGAGGTGAAAATAGATTCATAATTCGTGTATAGAAAGTAGATGGACTGGCTAATTATCTGACGCAAAGATACAAGTTTAATGGGGTTTTTAATAGGATTTTTAATAGAGTTAATTGTTTTTGCTACATGGATTGCCAGTTTCTATGCGAGGCGTGAGATCCCTTTGTGGTAGCTGGATGATTTTTAATCCAGGGGTATTTATATTCCTGCCGGTAGCCGGTCTTCAAGCTATCGGCAGTTAACTGGTGTTATTTTTCGACAAATGCACGTTCAATAACATAATCACCTGCAATACCGATTCGCGGTGAAACGGTTAGCCCGTTTTTTTCCAGAATCGCACAGGTGTCTTCCAACATGCCGGGGCTGCCGCATAACATTGCACGATCTGTTTCAGGGTTGAGTGATGGCAGGCCTATATCCGCCAGTAATTTTCTATTTTCCAACAAATCCGTTAGCCTGCCTCGATTAATAAAATCCTCGCGCGTGACTGTCGGGTAATAAATTAATTTCTTGCGTGCGTCTTCACCTAAGAATTCATTATCCAATAGTTGCTGTGTAATAAATTCACGATAAGCCAGGTCATCTACTTTACGTACACCGTGAACCAAAATAATTTTTTCAAATTTTTCATAAGCATCAGGGTCCTGAATCAAGCTGATGAAAGGTGCGAGGCCAGTACCTGTCGATAATAGAAATATATTTTTACCGGGTTTTAAATCGGATAACAATAAAGTACCTGTTGGTTTCCTGCCTACCAAAATGGAATCCCCGACTTTTATATGTTGTAGTAAAGATGTAAGTGGACCATTAGGGACTTTGATACTAAAAAATTCCAAATGCTCTGCATAGTTTGGGCTGGCGATACTGTATGCGCGTAATAAAGGTTTGCCACCGGTTTCCAAGCCGATCATGACAAATTGGCCATTTTCAAAGCGGAATGAATCATCGCGCGTTGTGGTAAAACTAAACAAGCTTTCGTTCCAGTGCGTTACCGATAACACTTTTTGTGTGTTTACTGCACTCATAAAAATCCCCTAATGTTGCGCTAATGCTTCATGAAGCTCTGGCAAAGTGGTAAACAAATCCGCCACCAAACCGTAATCGGCATATTTAAAAATGGGCGCATCAGGATCATGATTAATCGCCACAATTGTTTTGCTATCTTTAATACCTGCCAAGTGCTGGACCGCACCGGAAATACCGACTGCAATATATAAATCCGGTGCGATAATGGTGCCCGTCTGCCCCACTTGTAAGTCGTTCGCCGCAAAACCTGCATCAACACATGCGCGTGTTGCCCCTATAGCTGCATCCAATTTTTCAGCCAGTGGGTTTAGCAATTCATCAAACTTTTCACCCAGGCTGCGCCCACCAGCGATCACCACTCGTGCCGAATGTAATTCGGGGCGATCTGAATGAGTAACCTGTTCACTCAGCCAATAGCTTTTGTGTTGTGCTGCAGGCACTTGTATATCGATACGTAGCGCAACCGTATTTTCTTGCGTTTGTGCTGCGCGAAACGCGGTAGCACGAACACTGACAAGCTGGATGGGTTCGTGATTTTGAATTCGCGTAATAATATTTCCCGCGTAACCAGGGCGAACATAGGTTGCATTTGCTTCGATTGCGATGACATCGGTAATCGCAGCTACATCCAATCGCGCGGCAATTGCAGGCAACACACTTCGCCCAAAACTGGTGTGCGCTGTGATGATGTGTGTGTAATGACGGCCAATACTGAATGCCAATTCAACAACATCTTCCACGAGTGGGTGTGAGAAATGCGTAGCTTGGGCGACTAACACGCGTGCAACATTATTTATGCGCAACACGTTGCTGATAACGTCATCCACCTGATTTCCGTACACCAATACATCAATCGGTAAATTCCACGCTGCAGCGGCAGTGATTGCCTGAAGGCTGGATACTTTTATCTGATCGCCATCGATTTCAGCCAATACTAAAACGCTCATATCAACACCTCCGCACGACGTAATTTTTCCACCAGTTCTTGCACATTACTAACCTGTACTGCACCCGGTTTGTTTGCAGGCTCACTCGCAGTAAGCACAGTGAAACGCGGAGCAAGATCAACACCTAATTCGTGTGCAGAAATAATTTCAATGACTTTCTTTTTCGCCATCATCAAATTAGGCAGCTTGATAAAACGCGGCTCGTTCAAACGCAAATCTGTGGTGATGACGGAGGGCAAGGTAAGACGAATAGTTTGGGTTCCTTTTTCAATTTCGCGAATGACATCGACATGCCCCGCTTCCAGTTGCAATCCGGATGCAAACGTCCCTATACCCACACCCAACAACGCGGCGAGAATCTGGCCCGTTTGTCCATAGTCTTCTCCAACTGCTTGCTTACCCAGAAAAATCAATTGTGGTTGCTCGCGCCCGACAATGGCTTTCAATAATTTTGCTACCGCAAGTGGTTGTAGTGTTGCGTTGGTTGCTATCAACAAAGCGCGATCAGCCCCCATTGCATAGGCATGGCGCAAGCTGTCTTTGGCATCATCACCACCAATAGAGACAGCAATAATTTCATTCACCTTGCCCTGCTCTTTTAAACGTACAGCCTCTTCAAGAGAAATTTCGTCAAACGGATTCACCGCCTTTTTGACCTGGGCGATATCAACCTGCTTTGTTGCAGGATCAATATTGGGTTTTACGTTGTAATCGACAGCGTGCTTGATTGCGACCAGTGCTTTCACTTTCAGTCTCCGGTGAGCGGTTGCTCAGTAAAGGATTGGTTGATGTCCAGTCTATTTCGCGCTAGCATATTTGTTAAATTGATAATTCATATTTTATATATCCGAGAAATCGATATGAGATATACATTGCGCCAGCTGGAAATCTTTGTTGCCATCGCCCGCACCGGTAATGTTTCCCGTGCCGCCGAGGAGGTTTCACTCTCACAATCGGCCGCCAGTACCGCACTGGCGGAACTTGAAAGGCAGTTCGATTGCCAATTGTTTGATCGAAATGGCAAGTTGCTGAAGCTCAATGCATTGGGTAAGTCGCTGTTGCCGGTTGCCAGCAGCCTGCTGACCCAGGCTGCAGAAATTGAGCATTTACTGGAAGGGAAATCATCGCTCGGAGATTTAAGCGTAGGGGCGACACTGACGATCGGGAATTATCTGGCGATCATGATCATCAGCGAATTTATGCAAAGCCATCTGGATTGCCATATCGCGCTACAAGTAAAAAATACCCAATCGATTTTGCAGCAGATCGCAGGTTACGAATTGGATTTAGGGCTTATTGAAGGCAGCTGCCATCATCCTGAATTGCAGGCCGAGACCTGGATCGAAGATGAACTTGTTGTGTTCTGCTCGCCCTCACATCCGCTAGCGAATCAGGAAGCGGTGAGTATCGACGCACTCTTATCCGCTACGTGGATTTTGCGCGAACAGGGTTCGGGCACACGGGAAACTTTCGATCAGGCATTGCGGCATCATCTACCGGAATTAAAAATTCGCCTGGAGCTCGAACATACCGAGGCCATCAAGCGCGCGGTTGAATCAGGCCTTGGTGTTGGCTGTGTATCCCGCCTTGCGGTTCGCGATGCATTCCGGCGTGGTAGTTTGGTTGAAGTGAAAACACCAATGCTCGATTTGCGCAGGCAATTTATGTTTGTCTGGCATAAAAACCGCTATCAAACGCCAGCCATGATTGCCTTTTTAGAATATTGCCGCTCACTGACTGCCAACATTCAACGCAGTGACCAAATTCATTTAACTACCACGATATAAACGAGCCTGTTATGACCCAACGCGATCAAATGCACTACGATGTTGTCATTGTTGGCGCAGGCCCAGCAGGACTTTCCGCCGCT
>CAMLRJ010000124.1 GCA_946482345.1 uncultured Cellvibrio sp. | reverse complement strand
GACTCACTATTTTTCCTGATCCGGTAATTTGATAATCCTGATCCAGAAAATCCATTTTACGTAATTCTTGTCGCGCATAATCCAAAGCTAACGAATTAGGTTTTTCTATCCACTGCAAATCATCAACCGGGCTTGCCCAATGCGCCAAACGCAAAGCCAAAGGCAAATAATCGGTAGATCGCAATTCGGGTAAATCCGCTGCTGCCAAAACAGTATCTTGCGACCATAAACGAATACAAATTCCCGCTTGCACGCGCCCTGCTCTGCCTCGACGCTGATCTGCACTGGATTGGCTGATCATACTGGTGCGCAAATTGGATATTCCCGTACGCTGTTCATAATCAACACGACGCATCAAACCGGAATCAATTACCAGCGTGACATCAGGAATGGTTAAAGAAGTTTCTGCAATATTGGTTGATAAAATAATGCGCGCGCCTTCGTTTTCATCCAAGGCTTTCATTTGCTCTTGCGAATTAACACGACTGTGTAAACAAAAGATTTTGTGCCGGGGAAAACTACCAGTTAATTCTATACGACACTGCTCTATCTCTTTCCAGCCAGGCAAGAAGACCAAACAACAACGTTCTTGCCAATCTACGACTTCATTTAATGCACGTAAAACCTGTTTCGCTAAAGTTTCATCGTTATATTTTTGTTGCTGTGGATTTTTCTTTTTGGGTAAAAATCGAGTCTCAACCGGAAATTGGCGCCCCGATGCAAACAATCGCATTTGAATATTTTTTTGCAACACAGGATCAGGCGTTGCACTCATTAAGATTAATTGCAAATCATCACGCAGAATGCTCGTCTCTTGTAAAAATACAAACGCCAAATCCTGATTAACGCTACGCTCATGCACCTCATCCAGTATTACGCATGCGACATTATCCAAAGTGGGATTATGCAAAAGCTGTTGTAATAAAATTCCAGGGGTCATCAACAACAATTGCGTAGCTGCCGATTGTTTATTGTCAAAGGGCACTTGATAACCCACTCGTTCACCAAGCCTATTCTGCGTTTGAAAATATTGATTGGCTAATTCCGTTAATCGCTTCGCCAAGGCCAAAGTAGCCAACACCCGTGGTTGAATTAACCAGATTTGTTTTCCTTTCGGTAATTTTTCCAACACCCAAAGCGGCACCAATGTTGATTTACCTGCACCAGGCTCTGCTTCGATTAATAAAGGAGATTGATTCAATGTTACAAAAAATTGGTCGCGCAGGGATGCAATGGGCAGGGAATTTAAATCCATGACAACTAAAAACACCCAACAAAAGTATTCAAGGTTAATCGACCTTTTCGTGGATCGGGATTAAAGTCAAAATCTTTGGCGATATTACCTGAGTGCAAACTGGTGCAGCGGTACATGATGAAACGATTAAAATTAGCCGGGTAGCTGGCAATTTGTTCAAAAAGTTCATTGCTACCATTCATGTATTGTTTTGGCATGGATCTATTTTTTGTGGATTCATTTATGGAACGGGTAAATTCTTCTGTGCGCTGGGCATTGATATATTCAAATCCAGTATTTTTGTGTCGATACAGAGACGTTCCACCTTTTTCTTTCCCACATAAAAAATAAACAGAAGCCAATTCACTCATATTTAATGAATCAAAGTGAGGTATGGATTGTACAGGTTTTAACTGGGAAGGATGTGTCACCACCATAGAATAGCTACTATCGATGGTTCTTACATATTGATCGCGCAAACCAAATTCTTTTGCCAATATTGGCCTTAAATGATCGTAAAGTGCCTGCATATAAAAATCCGGGGCAGGCTTTCTAACGCCGGGGTACATGGAATCGGCTGTATTAAAACTTCCGTATTGGCAACAGTAGTCAATTAATAATTCCGGTTTATCTAAAAAATTATCAATAATTAATACGGGTTGTTTCTCGTTACCTACGTACTCGATTGTGTAATTAAATTCGGAGTGTTTATGAAGCATCAGTCATTGCCTGTTTTTATTTCGAGATTAATAAACGAATTTTAACCCAATTGAAGTCTGCCTGCCCAATCCCGGTTCAAATGATCTACCATTAGTTTGATTGACAATCACAGATCCCACATAAGTTTCATCCGTGAGATTATTCACCCTGAACCACCAATCCAGATTTTTCCAGAAGGTTTTTCCTTGCAGACTTAAATCCCACACTTGCCACGAAGGTGCAAAAATTAGATTGTTGTCTGCAGCAGCAACTTGATCGCGATAAACCAAACTCAGGTTAATGGTGAAATGATCATTCGCAAAAGGTGAATAACTGACATCGGCTTGATAGACTTTTTTTGCCAGCCCCGGCAACTGATGATGATTCCATTGACCCTGGGTAAATTCCGCTTCCAAATATTGCAAGCTTAAATTGGATTGCCAATAATCATTGAACTGATAACGATTAAACAATTCAACACCCTGGCGCTGTGTTTGTTGTGCATTGCGAAAGCTGGTTCGACCATTGATGGATTGATCAACAATAATTTCATTTTCTGTGTTAATCGTAAATTGGGAAATTTTCCATAACCAATCTTCGCTGCTGAAGTTAAATCCCCATTCGATTTGTTGATTTTTGCTGGAATTCAAATCGGTATTTAAACCGGTTGTATTGGTTTTGTAAGCCATTTCAGTCAATGTAGGCGTTTCGTATCCATCGCCCAGGCTGGCAAATAAATTCCAGTCTTGTGCAAAGTGATATTCGATTCCGGCAGCAAACGCATTTTCAGAAAAAACTTTATCACCTGAATCATCAGGATTAATTATGACGCCATCATTGTTGCAGTGAATAAAAAAATCATCGACTGAAAAATCCAGTTGGCTATAGCGCAACCCCGCAAAAGTGTTGATATTGTCAGTCGGTTGAAATCGAATCAAGCTGTAAAAATCCTGATTATTCACTTCACCTTTTTCATCTCGACGTAAATCGCCTGTAACACCAAAATTATTGACAAAACCTTGTCGATCATCTTGCATTTGGGTTAATTCACTTCCAATACTCAATTGCCATTCGCGATTAAACCAGAAAAAATCCTGCGTGAGTGCTGCATTCACTCCTGATACTTTTCGATGTAAATCCACCACACCCCCGGCAGAAGTCAAAGCATCGCCGCTAAAGCCCAAATATTGAATGATATCCCGTTCATTTTGCCAAACACCTAATTGCCAACGGGTATTGCTATTGGTTTTACGTAAACTGATAGAGGTTTGTTGATTATCGATTTGTTTACGCGTATCAAACGCAATTGCTGCAGAATTTTCCTGAAAGGGATCTTGTTCAAATTGTTGTGGTGTTAAACCTAATGGATCTTCCAATAAAGGATCACGACTCAGATCATGTTTGATAATCCAATCCCAATCATTGTTTGCTGTGTAATAAACAGCAACTGATGCTTGTTCACGTTCTGCTGCTGAATGCGGCCTGTCAGTGTCAGATTCATAGCGATTAATTTGTGATGCTATAGCGAGATTGTCTTTTCGCCATTGCGCATTAATTAACGCGTTTTGTTGACTCTGATCGGATTGACTGAATTGTAAATCAAGAGCGGATTTTTCCGGCACTTGTGTCTGCAATGCAATCACACCACCGGGACTATTGCCGTATAAAGCAGCGACTGGCCCGCTAATCACTTGCACTTGCTGAATGCGATTCAGTTGCACACTGGACAATTGCCCCTGCCCATCCGGTGTTGAAACAGGAACAGCATCAACCAACAAATCAATTCCGCGAATACCAAATGCCGAGCGTGCGCCAAAGCCACGCAAACTGATGCGAGTGTCTTGTGCAAAATTACTGCGCGAGTCAATTTGCAGCCCTGGCAACCCAGCCAAAATATCATTGGTCTCAGTCAAACCCGGTTTGAAATTTTTTTGTGTATTTTTTAATTGGCTGACTGGCTGGTTTGAAACCGATTGTTTGCTTTCCACTATGAGCAGCTCAACATCATCTGCATAAAGCAGTGGCGACCGGGCAAAAATCAACAACATCAAAACAGAAGAAATTATCCGCATTCTGGTTTATCCGAAAAAATATTTTTAACCTTATTCAACATGGCGTGCATTCTGGCGAAAAAAAAGATAGTTTTCATCAAGAGTTTCGGGTATCAAGTGCAATTAACTCTTTTTGTCTGTAACTAATCGTCGGGAAATGTAAATGCCGTTGCGGGTTTTTTGACTGCAGACTAGCCTCCAATTTATTGATTCATTTTTAATGGGAATATTCATGTTTGCTTTTGTAAATCGCCTGTCGCGTGGTCAGCGTTGGTTATTGGGGTCCGGTCTGGTATTGCTGATATTACTGGTATGGTTTTTTGGTTTTCGTGAACCTCAAGGCAAACGTCCGCCACCACAAAATCCCTGGATGGGACCCACACCTGTACATCTTGTCACTGTGACAAAAAATAATTTGAAAGTGCATATCAACGCCATAGGTAGCGCGGTGCCATTGAATACCGTAACCGTTCGCAGCAGGGTTTCAGGGACTTTAATGAACCTGGGATTTCAAGAAGGTCAGTTGGTTAAAGAAGGGGATGTGTTGGCTGAAATTGATCCTGTGCCCTATCGAATTAAATTGGCACAAGCAGAAGGCACATTGCAGCAAACACGCGCCCAATTAAAAAATGCCGAAGAAGATTTAACACTTTACGAGCGTCTGTTAACGCAAAAATCCATCGCCAAACAACAATTCGACAAGCAACAAGCCTTGGTCGAACAATTGCGCGGAACATTGAAAACGCACAGCGCTCAAGTTGATGATGCTCGCCTGCAATTGTCTTACACCCGTATCACCGCCCCTATTTCCGGTCGTACCGGTTTGCGTCGGGTGGATATTGGAAACCTGGTTAATACCGGCGACAGTAATGGATTGGTCACCATCACCCAAACCCAACCTATAGCGATTGTCTTCACCATTCCCGAAAACCAGTTAACAGCTGTGCGCAAAGCTTATGCAGATGCACAGACAGCAAAAGGTTTATTGGCTGTCGAGGCCTGGGATCGCAGCGAACAGAATTTATTGGCAACAGGCCAACTGACAACTCTGGATAATCAAATCGATACATCTACCGGTACCCTTAAGCTAAAAGCCGAATTTGATAATCGCGACGACAGCCTTTTCCCCAATCAATTTATCAACGCACGCCTGCATTTGCAGACGTTGAATGATGCCGTAACTATCCCGATTGATGCTGTGCAATACGGCTCCAAAGGCACTTATGTTTATGTGGTTGAAGAAAGCAAAGCCAAAATGCGCCGGATTACCTTGGGAGCACTGGAGGCTGATCGCACAGCAGTGACCGAAGGGTTAAAAGAAGGTGAGCAAGTGGTTCTTGAAGGGATTGATCGCCTTTGGGATGGCAAAGATGTGAAGGTTATGCCGTAGGTTGCCCAACAATCCACCCAAATAAAGCTTGATGTGGGGCATAACTGCCCAACCTACAATTTGAGATAGACAATGAGCATTTCCCGTCCATTTATTCTGCGACCTGTTGCGACTTCACTGGTGATGTTGGCCATGTTGCTGGTCGGTATTCTGGGGTATCGACTTTTGCCTGTGGCTGCATTGCCACAAGTCGATTATCCGATTATCCAGATTTTTACCTTTAATCCTGGCGCCAGCCCGGATGTGATGGCGCGCACTGTTACTGCGCCATTGGAAAGAAGATTGGGACAAATCCCCGGTTTAAAGCAGATGTCATCCACCAGCTCAACCGGTGCCTCGATTATTACCCTGCAGTTTTCGTTGGAGATTGATCTGGGTGTGGCTGAGCAGGAAGTGCAAGCGGGGTTGGATACAGCCAGTAATCTTCTGCCTTATGACTTACCTACACCACCGATTTATCGCAAGGTAAACCCGGCTGATGCACCCATCACAACACTTGCCGTTACCTCAGCCAATCTTGCTTTGCCGGAAGTCTACGATTTGGTCAACACCCGCATGGCTCAAAAGCTGGCGCAGTTACCAGGCGTGGGTATGGTCACTTTGGCTGGCGGACAGCGACCTGCGATTCGCATCAAAGTAAACCCCAATGCCCTGGCCAACACCCAACTCAGCCTTGAACAGGTTCGCAATGCTGTAGTCGCTGCCAACACCAATCAACCCAAAGGCAGTTTTGATGGTGAGTATCGCTCCACTATGTTGGACGCCAACGATCAAATGCGCAGTGTTGAAGAATATCGAAACCTCTTGATCAGCTGGCGGGATGGTTCACCGCTGCGACTGGGCGATGTCGCCACTGTTGAAAATGGAGCTGAAGACCGCTTTCTGGCTGCCTGGGCCAATGAACAACCCGCCGTACTGATCAACATTCAGCGTCAACCCGGCGCCAATGTGATTGAAGTCGCCGACAGCATCCAACAACTCTTGCCCAAGCTAACGGCCACTATGCCAGCGTCAGTCAATGTGGCGATCCTCAGTGATCGCACCCAAAGCATTCGCGCCTCCATTCGCGATGTGCAAAAAGAACTGATCTTTGCGATTTGTTTGGTGGTTGCCGTTACGCTGGTTTTCTTGCGATCAATCCCCGCCACTATCATCCCGAGCCTAGCCGTACCTCTCTCATTGGTCGGGACTTTTGCGGTGATGTATTTTCTGGGCTTCTCGATCAACAACCTAACGCTGATGGCACTGACCATTGCCACCGGCTTTGTGGTGGATGATGCCATAGTGATGCTGGAAAACATTGCCCGGCATCGTGAAGAGGGTGAGTCACCATTGGATGCCGCCCTCAAAGGTGCCAAAGAGATAGGATTTACTTTAGTTTCGCTCACTATCTCATTGATTGCAGTACTGATTCCGCTGTTATTTATGGGTGATCTGGTGGGTCGATTGTTTCAGGAATTTGCGATTACCCTGGCAGTAGCGATTGGTATTTCCCTACTGGTCTCGCTCACGCTTACCCCGATGATGTGTGCACGCATGCTGAAAAACGCACCGCTACACAATGATGCCCAACCGGATTTTATGGAAAGGGTGATCGCCCGTTACGGCCGTGTTCTGGACAAAGTATTGCAACACCAAACAGCGGCTATGGCTGTCATGTTAGGCACTATTTTCCTGACCGCAGGGCTTTATCTGTTAGTGCCAAAAGGCTTTTTTCCGGTACAGGATAGCGGTGCAATCCAGGCCATTACCGAGGCCCCACAAGATACCTCTTTCGCTGCCATGAGCGAAAAACAACAGGAATTGGCACAAGTGATTTTGCAAGACCGGGACGTTGAAGGGCTTTCTTCTTTTATCGGCGTAGATGGCAGCAATATCACCCTCAATTCTGGCAGGTTGTTGATTAACCTGAAACCCCATCACGAACGCGACAGCCATGCCAGTGAAGTGATTGATCGCCTGCGGGAACAGATCAAAGGCATCACTGGTATCACTGCCTGGTTTCAGCCAATACAGGAATTGAGTATTGAAGACAGGGTGAGCCGAACCCAATATCAATTCAGCCTGACAACCCCCGAAGTCGCCCTGCTGGACGAATGGGTGCCCCGCTTGCTGGATCGTTTGCGCCAGGAACCGGCGTTGGCTGATGTGGCAACCGATCTGCAAACACGCGGACTGCAGGCTTATGTGGAAATTGATCGGGATGCTGCTGCAAGACTGGGCGTGAGTGTCAGCAATATCGCCAATGCCTTGCAAACCGCCTACGCCCAGCGACAAATTGCCACCTTGTTTACCCAGGCAAATCAGTATCGCGTGGTGCTGGAAGTTGACCCGGATTACGCCCAGGGCTTGAAAGCACTGGAAAATACCTATGTCGCTTCCAACTCCGGCAAGCCGGTTTTGTTATCGACTCTGGCCAAAATCACCCAGCGCCCGGCTGCCTTGTTAATCAATCACCAAAGCCAATTCCCTTCGACTACCATCTCATTCAATTTGGGCAATGGCGTTTCTCTGGGTGAAGCCATAGCTGCTATTGAATCGGTACAGGCAGAATTGGATTTACCTCTGGCAGTAGAACTTCGATTCCAGGGCGCAGCCGAAGCCTTTCGTGCATCGCTCAGCAATACACTCTGGTTGGTGCTGGCTGCTGTGATCACCATGTACATAGTGTTGGGCATTCTCTATGAAAGTTTTATCCACCCGGTGACGATTCTTTCCACCCTGCCTTCAGCCACAGTGGGTGCTTTGCTGGCACTACTTTTAACGAGCCAACCGCTGGATTTGATTGCTGTGATTGGTGTGGTTTTACTTATCGGGCTGGTTAAAAAGAACGGCATCATGATGGTGGACTTTGCGTTAGA
>CAMLRJ010000123.1 GCA_946482345.1 uncultured Cellvibrio sp. | reverse complement strand
GGATATTTTGAGCCCGGCGGGCAAATAGGAGATACAAAACTTAATATTAATGTCACCGATGAAAAAAGCTTTTATTCAAATATTAGGTTGGATAACCACGGTTCTGAAATGACGGGGGAGTATCGTGCCTATACCGACTTTTATTGGAATAATCTCTCGGGTTTTGGGGATCAGTTGCAGTTAGGGGCACTTGGATCGTTCGATCCAGATAACTCAACCTATGGCTCTTTAAGATACAGCATTCCTATTTTTACGCCGCGCTGGATGATGTCTATATCTGCGTCTACCAATGATTTTGTTACTACGGATATATCGGCAACAGGTGCTGATTTTAAAAGTACGGGTAAATCTGAGGTTAGTGAACTTTCTTTTTCCTATAAAAAAAGAAGAACGCGAACCAACAATCAAAAATTTAACGTCATCTATTCTCACATTGAGTCAGAACTGAGATATGGTGATATCGCGAATTTTGGATCTAATAAAGTGGTTGATCGGCTGGATTTATCCTACGATTTTGATTTTTTGAATGAAAAGCAGCGCTTGATGCATCAGGGAAATATTATGCTGTCGGCTGCTGAATTGGTTAAAGGAGAAGAATTGGGGCAAGATACCAATACTTATATTCTTTCCTTTGATTACTCTCGACTCTCCTTTATTGATATCCCCTTTATAAATAAAAATGCACGATTTATTACCCATGCCGCTGGACAGTATTCCGGTGAGGCGTTGTCAGAGGTTCTTCAGTTTGGTTTGGGTGGGCCGACTCGATCAAGAGCTTATAAAATTAATGAGTTTTATGCGGATGATGCTCTCTATTTAGGTGCAGATATTGTATTTAACGGCCCGGCCTTTAAAGGCAAGGAGTTTTTCGGAGAAAAACTTGGTTCGCTTATACAGCCAACACTGTTTTTTGATGGCGCTTACGGTAAGGCTATTCCCTATGAGCGAGGAGATGATTCTACTAATGTGGCTCTGGTTGATATTGGGATAGGTTTAAAATTAAATTTTAGGGAAGGGCTGCGCGGAAATTTTTCTTTGGCGTTTCCGGTGTGGAGTGAAAACTCTTTGTATGATGCGAATAATGAGGCAGGAGTGCCTGATTCCGACTCGGGTGACGAAGAGACTGAAAATGTTGACTTAAAGCATGGCGATGGAGCTCGCCTGTATTTCGATCTTCAATATGGATTTTAATTAATTTTGAGGACTGTTTCACATAATATGGTTGGCGGTTTTAAGTGTGTTTATTGTTGCCTGTAGGCAAATGTTTTAACATGCGGGTTCCAAAATGGAGAGGCCTATATGGCTTATTGTATAGTAGTTAATTTGCGAGTTTGTGTTGTGTAAATTAATTGCTTTTTTGTGGTAATCAAACTAAGGAGTAATGAAATGGCAATTTATATAGAATATGAAGGCATCAAGGGAAATACTACCGCCGACGGTTACAAAGATCATATTACCGTAAGCTCCCTTCAATTTGGTGTTGGCCGTGGTATTTCAATGGAAGCCGGTAATCTGGCTAACCGCGAAGCTACTCGTCCAACCATCAGTGAAATTACTTTCACCAAAGTGGCTGATATTGCATCAACCTCTTTGTTCAAAGAAGCTGTTACAGGCTCATCAGGCAAAAAAGTAGTCATTAAATTTGTACAAACTGGTTCTGATAAGCTGGTTGAGTACATGACTTACACACTGGAAAATTGTCTGGTAAGTGGTTACTCGGTATCATCCGATGCCGAAAGTGATCCAGTAGAGTCTATCTCTCTGAGTTTTGCCAAAATCATGGTTAACTATAGTGACTATGATAAGAGCAATAAATCAGCTACTCCACAGCGTGTTGGCTACGATTTGGCTACTGCCAAACCTCTCTAAGTTGTATAAAAATACTCCCCCTATTGGGGGAGTATTTTTCAAGTTATTCTCCCCTCCGGGCAAGGAAGTAAGCTTTTCTTTGTGAAGGCTAAACAGGTTGCAATGGCATGACAAAACTTACTCAAGCAAACCGCCTCCTATCAATATCAGATTTTTCTCTAGGTAAAGATACTTTTCTTC
Organism: uncultured Cellvibrio sp.; assembly: GCA_946482345.1. The sequence goes on along the minus strand of CAMLRJ010000123.1, from coordinate 6,272 downwards.
TAACGGGTTTTAATGCGACAGAAACTATTTCTGATTTTTTTCGCTTGCATGCCACCGTTTTGTCTGAAAATACCGATGTGGATCCAAGTAAAATTGTTGGAAAATCTGCAACTATTACTATCCAAAATGAAATAGGAAGAAAATTTCACGGTTTTGTTTCCAGTTTTGTATTTGGTGAAATTAAATCTGACAATTTGCGCGAATATCAGATAGAGCTGATGCCTTGGCTTTGGTTTCTTACGCAGACCAATGACCACCGCATATTCCAAGAAAAAACTACTAAAGAAATAGTAACAAAAGTATTTAAGGATCTGGGATTTAGTGATTTTGATTTTCGTGCCGTTGGTGGGAAAAAGCGTGAGTATTGTGTTCAGCATAATGAAAGTGATTTCCAGTTTGTATCACGCTTATTGGAAGAAGAGGGCATTGCTTATTATTTTACTCATGCAGAGGGTAAGCATACGCTGGTATTGGTAGATCAGCCCAATGCTTACGCTGAGGTCAGCGAAACCAACCTGGAATATTCCAAGGGTAGTGCGCCTCATAGCCAGCTAAATTCTTGGGAGCGGCAGCTGAACTTTAAAAAGGGAAAATGGACACTGAATGATTACAATTTTAAAGAGCCTAAAAAAAATCTAACGTCATCCATTTCTTCTGCGAGTACATTGCCTAACAATACCGCTTTTGAACATTATGAATATCCTGCTTATTATGATCCAAGTTTGGGCAGTGATTTGGTGAAAATTGCATTGGAAGCTGAAGAGGCAGATAAGGAGTTGATTTATGGCGCAGGTACTTGTTCTAGTTTTTATGCTGGGGGCAAGTTTACATTGGCCAAGCATGCAGTTGCGTCTCAAAAGGGGAAATATATATTGGCACGCGTTATTCATAATGCTACCGATAATAGCTACTTTTCCGGTGATAATGGCGCACCAACTTACTCTAATACGTTTGTTTGTTTTTCAGCGGATATTCCCTTTAGACCAAAGCGAGTCCATAAGAAAAACATCATGGCGGGGCCCCAGTCAGCTGTAGTTGTTGGTCCCGCAGGTGAAGAAATTTATATCGATGAAGACTGTCGCATAAAAGTACAATTTATTTGGGATAGAGAGGGAAAGGAAGACGAGCATAGCTCTTGTTTTATTCGCGTTGTCCAGAGTTGGGCTGGTAACCAGTGGGGCACTTCATTTATTCCGCGTATTGGGCAGGAAGTTATCGTTAATTTTATTGATGGTGATCCCGATAGGCCTTTAGTGACTGGGGCTGTTTATAACGGTAAAAATAAGCCTACATATACCTCTAAAACCCAGAGCGGTATTAAGACTCGCTCTACTAAGGGGGGAACCCCTGATAACTATAATGAATTGCGATTTGAGGATAAAAAAGGCGAGGAGCAAGTATATTTGCATGCCGAAAAAAACTTTGATACCCAAGTAGAAAATAATCAGACCTTAACCGTTGATAACGACAGAACCAAGACAATTAAGCATGATGAAAATTCGTCAATTGGTAATGATCGTAATAAATCTGTTGGTAACAATCAAACCGAGTCTATAGGTAAAAATAAAACTATTGATGTTGGTGAAAATCACTCAGAGACTATTGGTAAGGATATGTCTTTGAGTGTGGGAAAAAATATCACTATAGATATTGCTGATAACCATACCGAAACTATCGGTAAAAATATGACTATTGGTATCAGTAAGGATTTGCGGGAAACTGTCGAAGGCCAATATACCGAGAACGTTACCAAGGAGTACTCGTTAAAAGCCAAGACAATTACTCTTACAGCTGACGACCAGATTACTTTAAAAACTGGATCTGCATCTTTGGTAATGAAAAAGAATGGTGACATTACCATCTCAGGCAACAATATAAATGTTAAAGGCTCTGGCAATGTGGTGCTTAAGGGCAGCAAGGTAACCAATAACTGACATGGATGCACTCTTGGAAAATCCCGCCCAGGTCATAGAGAAATTGCTGGAAGCTGAAGGCAACAAAATTCCAAGGGGAGAGTTGTTGGCCGGTGAATATCTCGGTTTGAATGATCTTGGGCAGCCCAAGGTGGGTTTGATTGATTATCCAGGGGTTGTCACCCTTGCGCAGGTGTCCATGATCCCTCTTGAAGGAATAGCTCCGGGACGGGAAGTGGCGCTGATGTTGGCTCAAGGTAGTTCAATGGATTTTGTCCTAATTGGCCTTATACATCGCCCTGGTCAGTTGTTTTTAGAAAAGGTAATAGCCGCAACGAAAAGCACGCTGCCTGATTCCTCCGGTGACCAACAAGTGTTTGACCTTGCGCTCCCGCAAGTGGAGCAGAGCACTCTAGGAGCGAGTATTGATGGCGAGCGAATTCTTTTGGATGCAAAAGAGGAGATAGTTTTACGCTGTGGTGAATCCAGTATCACGCTCTCAAAAAATGGCAAAATATCCATTCGCGGTAAATATATCCTGAACAGGGCCACTGGGGTTAATCGCATCCTCGGTGGTTCAGTGCAAGTCAATTAAGCCTTTTAAAGGCCTAAGCCTCATGCTTCAGTTATCAAACAACACGCCTTTTAATGCCGGTTTTCAAGTGTTTCCGGATAAGACAGGAGTGGACACACTTTTCCTTGTGGTAAAAGCAACCTTCGTCATGGGGGATACGCTCAGGCTGAGTGAGCAGCAGGTTCCTATTCACCTGGCTGATGAATATACGGGCGAGCCAGGCCAATCCAGTTTAAAAGCCGTTTCTGAGGCGCACATAGGCAAAGCAGCAACAGATATTTTACTCTACGGTTTGGCTTGTAGCCTGGGGCTCAGGCCGGTTAAATATTTGGACGTAGGTATCGATATCGGCGGATTAAAAAAAGTTGCGCGAGTTTATGGTAATAGAGCTTGGACAAATGGGCGTATAAGCGAGCCAGAGCCATTTGCAAATATGCCAATGGTGTGGGAGAGATCCTTTGGCGGCAAGCGAAGTACAAACTCGTTAGACAATATAGATGTATATAGTGAAAATCCCCTGGGGGTAGGTTTTGCTGGTGCAATAGAAGGTGAAGTAGTACCTAATGTTATACCTTTGCAATTTTCCGGGGCCGGGCAAGATCAAGCATGGGGTTTTGGTCCGATTCCTGCCAACTGGTCAGCTCGCGCCAAATATGCTGGAACCTATAACGAAACCTGGCAGCGGGAAAGGGCACCTTTTCTACCAGAAGATTTTGATCCTCGCTTTTTAAACTCCGCCCCTCCAGGACAGATTTTTCCGGGATTTTTGCAGGGGGGGGAGGCAGTTCGTTTAATTGGATTTCATCCGGATGGCGAATTAAATTTTCGTGTACCCCTGGTCAAGCTGGCGGCAAAAGTCGAAATTGCAAACCAGGAGGCAACCCCCCAATTTCATCTGGAGACTTTGTCTCTCTACCCAAATCAAAAGCAATTTACATTAACTTGGCGCGCTGCTGAACCCTGTCCAAGGGGGGCAATTAGCGTTAAAAAAATGATCGTCAGTATTAGCCGATAGGTGAATAAATGTCGCAAACAACTTTTGCCAACACCCGTGGTATAGCGCATAAGGGCAGTGGTGGTATGAGTACTGTGTTTCCCGATGTGTGTAAAACACCGGTTGGCTCTGCCGTTGTGCCCATTCCTTACCCCAATATAGGTAAGGCATCCGATACCAGTAAAGGCCCCAAAACGGTACTAACCGACGGCAAAATGCCCATGGTAAAAGGTGCGGTCTATTCAACCAGTACTGGTGACGAAGCGGGAGTACAAAAAGGGATTATTAGCGGTAAAACCAAAGGCGAATGCGAGTTTATGATGTATTCGTTTGACGTGAAATTTGAGGGAAAAAATGTGTGTCGTATGGGTGACCCACTGTTTCATAACAAGAAAAATATTATGGGCTAAGTTGGATGGGGCTTAATCCTGGCATCAGGGCTGTAGCGGCAGACGCATATAAACAGCAACTAGACAAAGCATTTGATGATGCCGCTTTTCTATGGTTACTGCGCGACAGCGCCGTAAATCAACCAAACTACGCCTATAGCGACTTGGCAGAGCATGACCTGCGCATTGGTTCATTGATAAATATACTTGCTTGCTCTCCGGAAGAGGCATGGGAAATAGCTATAGTCGCGCTTCAATTGCAACAACCTGGCGAAGTATTTGTCGCTGCTGTTTTGGCTTTTAAAAGCCTGGATATACGAAATATTCAAACAGTTGTTGAGGTTGGATTATCAGACTGTGCATGCAGTAGGGCATTGATTTCGGCATTGGCTTGGTTGCCTGGGCGGCTAGTACATTCTTGGATTAAAAGGTTCTTAACCAGTAAAGACTTGCAGCACAAATATTTGGCTCTTGCAGTTTGCGCTGCTCGGCGCGAGGATCCTAAAGAGCATTTAAGTAATATTCTATTGCGTGACGATTGTCGAGAGAGCCCGCTTCTCTATGCGAGAGCCGTTCGGCTTGCTGGGGAGTTAAAGCGATTTGATTTATTGCCGGCTATTCGACAGGCCCAACAGTCAAAATTTGATGAGGTTGTTTTTTGGGCGATTTGGTCGCAGATACTATTGGGCGATAAATCCTTAGCTTGCATGCTAACTCCATGGATTATTGGGGCTGGTAATCTACAGGGCTTTGCAATTGAAGTTGGGCTTAGAAGTGGCTCGTTGACTGATGGCAGGGCTTGGATTACTACATTAAGTCAAAATCCCAAAATGCAACGGCAGGCTATTCGTGCCGCGGCAATTTTGGGTGATCCTCAAGCAGTGCCTTGGCTTATTGGGCAAATGCAAAATGCAAGTCTAAGTCGATTGGCTGGTGAGGCCTTCAGCACCATTACGGGGATTGATTTACAGGAGCATCAACTCGCATTAAGTGACATTCCAGATTTGGATGAGGTTTTGCCTGATGACGGCGCGCAAAATGAAGCCTTAAGTGTCACTGATGATCAATTTTTGCCATTTCCCGATGTGCCCAAAATTGCTGCAATTTGGCAGCGATACCAGCATAGGTTTAATCCCGGTAAAAGATATTTTCACGGTTTTTTACTCAGTGGAAGTATCGAGTCTATAGAACACTTACATCACATTTACCACGTTGGTAATCAACGCCTCAGGGCTGATGCAGCATTGGAGCTTGCATTAGAAGAGACTGGCAAATACTTTTTAAGCCATAAGCAAGGGGTTGCGCTAGTTGAATAATAAAAAGCTGTATATTGCTGGCATGGGCATGGTTACGCCCCTAGGGGCTAGCCTCGCACTCAACTGCGCTGCGGTTGGCGCTCAGGTCAGGCTTACAAATCTTCTGGCTATACTACAAAATCCAATAAGGCAATTACCCTTTGTGCTTAAAAAATATAAAATTGAATATTAATGAGCCATTTTAGGTGAGTTTATTAAAAAGCAGCATGGTCGAAATTGCTGCTTTTTTGTTAGGAAAAGGTCAGATATTTTAAAAATTTAATAAAAAACTAAATTTGAGTGCTACGAGGGGACAAACTCTACCGGATAATTGATTGTAACTGGATTTGAGTCTGAGGTTGGTGAGAAGCTAAACGTACGAATTCGGGCAAGCAACCTATTCTCTAGCTCCGTATTATTCAGATCACTAGAAATAATTCTAACGCTGTTGACTTTGCCGTTTGGGGCTATGGTTAATTGGAAAACGATTTTTCCTTTAAGTCCTGAATTTTTTCTTCTTTCTCTCTCATAAAGGGAGTAGAGAAGGGCCTTATTTTTATTAAACACCAGCCCAATATCGGAACCAGAACGGCCGCTATTTAAACTGGCCATATTTTTTGCTGCCTGGTCAGCATTTTCTGTGGCAAGGGTTTTTCCTTGGGTGGTGCGATCTTTGATTTTGGTGCTATCCATTTGGCCAATAATGGCATCCTGATTAATCGTTTTCCCCGATTGCGCAACGTTTCCTGCTACTGCTTGTATCTTGTGTGTTGCCTCGGTGTTGCTTCCGGCATTGCTGAGTTTGGCACGCACACTGGTGTCTATGTTGGAGGTATCTGTCATGTCCTCTAGCTCATTACTTAATGCTAAAAGACCGCTATTGCTTGCTACTTGTCGAGCTTTTTGTTGTTGTTCGGTTAAAGGTTTTTGTGTTTCGTTTGGATTTTTTCGCGACACAGTGGTTTTATTGGTGGGCTCAGGTATCGTTTTGACAGGTTGAGTGGGGGGCAGCTTGGGTTCTGGCGGGATTACTTTTTTAGGTTGCTGAGCAACAAAATTGGCAATGCGCTCAGGAACTTTGACTCTTTCTAGGCGGCTTTTTTCTGG
>CAMLRJ010000122.1 GCA_946482345.1 uncultured Cellvibrio sp. | reverse complement strand
ATGGCGGAAAATTTGGCAATATTTTATTACCCAAACGTTACGTCACTGAAAATATGCAACTGGGCAATCGCCTGAATTTATTTGTCCATCTTGACTCAGATGATAGCCTCATAGCAACCACATTGACACCAAAAGCGCAGGTAGGTGAATGCGCTTACCTGAAAGTAAAAGATGTGAATGCAATTGGTGCATTTCTTGATTGGGGACTCGCAAAGGATTTACTGGTTCCATTCAGTGAGCAACACCAACCAATGAAGCTGGGTGAATCCTATGTTGTCTGTATCTATCTTGACGCTTACACCGGACGAATTACAGCCTCTTCGCGATTAAATCGCCATCTTGACGAAAGATCCGCAGGTTTTACTGCTCATCAATCGGTTGACTTGTTAATTTGCGGCCAAAGTAATCTGGGTTACAAAGCCGTTATCAATCATACCCATCTGGGTCTGATTTTTCGTGATGACGCCATCAAAACATTACAATACGGCGAACGCATAGAAGGCTTTATAAAACATATCCGTCCAGACAAAAAAATTGATTTAAGTTTGCAAAAAAAATCAACTGATGCCAAATCAGATCTGGCTGAAAAAATTATTGTGTATTTAAAACAACATCAAGGTGTTGGATATCTGACAGACAAAAGTGATCCAGGCGACATCTATAAAACGTTTAAAGTCAGTAAGGGAAACTATAAAAATGCATTAAGTTTGCTTTACAAACAACGCCGTATTTTAATTACACCGGAAAAAATTACACTGGTTGATCAGGAAAACAAATAAGGAAATAACTTTTGTTTTTCTTCCTCTGTTAAGTTTTCTACACGCTGCTTATTTTTTTCAGGAACCAGATGAATGTCCGGAAAGTATTGCAGTGCCCTTTCCAAACTTGCCTCTCTGATAATATGTAAAATTGGATAAGGGGCTCGATTCGTTAAATTTTCAGCATCATCAGGATCAGTATTTGCAAAGCAATAATCCGGATGAAAACTGGCTATTTGAAATTCACCTTCGTAACCTTCCCTGCGTAATAATTGATTGGCCCACATTAAAAACTGATTGTAGTCCCAAAAATTTTGTAAATGCATGGGCAAAACCAATAAGCTGGTTTCAATTTGCGTTTGCCGCTGAAGCAATTCACATTCGGATTTAAGCTCAGCAAGCAAAGCCTCATCATCGTCAACCCAAACCAATGATATCCTGACCCGGCCCTCTTTATGTGGTTTTGCAGCAAATGGACACAAGTTCAGCCCAATCACGACTTGATCCAGCCAGGTTGACACAGCCTCAATTATTTGATTCTCTTGCACAACTTTTCTCAACCATCATCAAGGAACATTATGAAACACGATTCTATACTGCAAACTATTGGTAATACACCTTCTGTACGAATCAACCTCTTGTTTCGAAAGGACATCGAAGTCTGGATGAAAATAGAACGTTTTAATCCTGGTAGCAGCATCAAGGATCGTATTGCATTGGCCATGATTGAAGATGCAGAAACAAAAGGTCTAATTAATAAAGACACGACAATTATTGAACCCACATCAGGCAATACCGGTGTTGGTTTGGCGCTGGTCTGTGCAGTAAAAGGATATAAATTAATATTAACCATGCCGGAATCCATGTCGATAGAACGCAGAAAGCTAATCAAAGCCTATGGCGCTGAAATTGTATTAACGCCTAAAGAATTAGGCATGGGCGGTTGTATTGCCAAAGCTAATGAATTGTTGGCATCAACACCCAATTCATGGATGCCGCAACAATTTAATAACCCTGCCAATGTTGAAGTTCATCGTCAAACAACCGCACAAGAAATTCTGGATGATTTCCCTGAAGGTGTGGATTATTTGATTACCGGCGTGGGAACCGGTGGGCATATCACAGGTTGCAGTGAAGTTCTCAAACAAAAATTTCCTGCAATGAAAACATTTGCTGTAGAACCGGAAAAATCACCGGTGATCAGTGGCGGCCAAAAAGGTTTACATCGAATTCAAGGCATAGGCGCCGGTTTTATTCCGCAAGTATTAAATACACAAACATTGGATGGCACCATTTTAGTATCTGAAGAAAATGCATTTAACATGACACGCGAGAGTGCAACAAAAGAAGGGATTTTAATTGGCATTTCTTCAGGCGCAATTTTGGCTGCAGTTGCACAAAAACAAAATGAATTACCAAGCGGAAGTCGAGTGCTGATTTTTAGCTATGATACTGGCGAACGTTATTTATCAATTGAAGATTTGTTTTGATTTTTTATAAGAACATCGCAACTGCTGTAGATCCATGTCTACCCTTTTGAATTATCCAAAAAGGGCGGCCGCAGGCCGCCCTGCATTTATTATTCTAAAGCTACAACAACGACTGATTTCGCCGGGATATCCAATACTAACTTCCCGCCTTTTACTATCGCTGAATAAGCTTTTGGTGCAATAGTATTGGGATTTGCAAAGGTATTGTGCGCATCCATTTTGTCGGAAGTCAGCACTTGGCCAACTGCTTTTTTGGCATTCAACCCTTTTGCATTAACATTCAAGGTTTCAGCTTTGTGTGGATTGGTATTGGCAATTGCCAAATAGACTTTTCCATCTTTTGCCTTTGCAGCCGAGACACTGATTGCAGGAATTGTTTTCTTATCAAACTCATACTGCGGAACATTTTTAACATCAACAGGTAATGACACCGCATCCTGAAATGGAATATACATTTTAAAGACGTGATAAGTTGGAGTTAAAATCATTTTGTCTTTTTCTGTCAGTATCATCGCTTGTAGCACGTTAACCATTTGCGCAATGATACTCATGTGCACACGATCAGCGTGTTTGTGAAAAATATTAAAATTCAACGCTGCAACAATCGCATCACGCAAACTGTTTTGTTGGTAAAGGAAACCCGGATTATCGTCACCCGTTACGTCGTACCATGTACCCCATTCATCAACATAGAAACCGACTTTTTTCTCGGGATCATTTTTATCCATCACTTTTTTATTTTCTACAATAAAGCCGTCCATACGCAGCGTTTGCTGAAATGTAGAAAACCATTCTGATTCAGGAAAACCTGTTGCAGCTCCTTTTACTGCCCAATCACCCTTTGGCAGAGTGTAATAATGGAAACTCACCGCATCCATTCTCAAACTCCAATTGGGTTTTACATTGGCAGTCAGGTGATCCGCCCAGCTGGTGTCATCAGTGTGGCCACCACTGGCGATTAATACGGGTGTGTTGTGTTTTGGCGTTTTCAGAAAGGCAGCGTATTGTTTGTAGAGATTGGTGTAGTACTCGGGTGTCATATTGCCACCGCATCCCCAAGCCTCATTTCCAATCGCAAAATAATGCACGCGGAAAGGTTTATCACGGCCATTTTTGCGGCGTAGTTCAGCGAGCGTTGATTTGCCTTCTGCTGTCATGTATTCCAGCCACTCGGCCATCTCTTGCGCTGTACCTGTTCCAAGGTTGCCGTTGACATAAGCTTCAGCACCAAGCATTTCTACCAGATCAAAAAATTCGTGCGTACCTACGGCATTATCTTCCAATACGCCACCCCAGTTGGTATTCACTCTTACCTGGCGCTTGTTACGAGGGCCAATACCATCACGCCAATGATATTCATCTGCAAAACACCCGCCTGGCCAGCGGATTAACGGCACTTTTAAATCTTTCAGTGCACCTACGACATCATTACGCCAACCTTTGGTATTGGGCGTTTTTGACTCAGGTCCCACCCAAATACCTTCATAAATTCCCCGACCCAAATGTTCGGCAAATTGACCATAAATGTTTTTGTTAATAATTGGACCGGCTTTGGCGGCATCCAGGGTGACTTCAGTTTCTGCCATTACCAACGCAGAACAACAAACAGCCGCCAGCATTAATGCGGATTTAAATTTATTCATAAAAACTCTCTCTTATTTTGGGTTTTGTCACAATGCAGCGGGACTATAATAATATTGTCTTACAATTGCAAACAAGATAAACAAAAATAGACAAACCGGCACAAAAGCCCGTTACTCAAAGCCAGTCTTTACGCTTGAAGTACCAATAGGGCAGCACTGCCGAGAGAATCATCATGGCCAAAGCAAGTTCAAAACCATAGGGCCAATCAGAGAATGGAATAATTTTAAAGTTCATACCGTACATACTGGCAACAACCGTTGGCGGCAGGAAAACCATGGCGGCAATTGAAAATATTTTAATGATCTGGTTTTGTTCAATATTGATAAAACCCTGAGTCGAATCCATCAAAAAGTTGATCTTGTCGAACAGAAAAGCGGTGTGTGACATGAGCGTATCCACATCCCGTTTAATTTCGCGGGTAGTTTCTTGCAGCTCTAAAGAATCCCTGATGTGTTTTTGAATGAATGATATGGAGCGCTGGGTATCCATCAGGCAAAGGCGTATTTTTCCGTTACTGTCTTCCAGTTTGGCGAGTTGATCTATAGCGTCTTCCAGCTCTGCATCACTGTCTTCCAACACCATGCGGCTGACATCTTCAAGTTTGCGGTGAATGTCTTCCAGAGCATCTGCAAGGTTTTCAACCTTTTGCTCAAACATAGTCACCAACAATTCTGACGGAGATCCAACCTGCACCTGCCCTGCCCGTGTACGCATGCGCAACAAACGGAAGTCAGCAATATCATCCTCACGCAAAGTGATCAGGCGTTTGTCTTGAAGGATAAAAGCAACTGTAGCGGTACTGTGCCGACCTGATTCGCCGGGTGCTAAAAACAGTGAGTGAACATGGACACCGGCGCCGTCCTGAAAATAACGTGCCGAGAACTCAATCTCTTCCACATCATCGGATTCAGGCAACTCTGCACGGAGGAATGTATTGAGTTCTTCCCGCTCGTCGTCGCTTGCTTCACGAGCGTCTATCCACAGGGCGTTAGCCAGAGCAACCTTGGTGTTCTGATCTGTCTGCAGGTCTTCGCGCAGTGTTGAACCTTGCAATTTAAAAAGTCTTAACATAGGTCGCCTCCAAGGTATTGCGGTCGGCTTTATAGCATATTCAGACGATAGTTAAAGCTTTTTCTTAAGACTTTACTTTAAGTTTTTTGTCCTCTCATCAGTATAGATCAATAGACACCGGCCGCACCTTCCGGGCGTGTTTTAAACCGGCGATGAACCCACAAATACTGATCAGGTGCTTTTCTGATCATGGCTTCAATAATCCGGTTGATTCGCGTTGCATTTAATACTTCATCTTCCGAGGGAAAGTTTTCCAGCGGCGGGCCAATTTCAACACGATAAAACCCTTTTTCATCCCGGTAATATGCAATCGATAAAACCAATGCGTTCCCCATACTGGCAATACGTGATGTTGCTGCCACACTCGCCGCCTGAACACCAAAAAACGGAGCAAACACACTGTGCTTTCTCCCATAATCCTGATCGGGTGCGTACCACACAATGTGGCCACGACGCAGATTTTTAATCAACTGCATAGTGTCCTTTCGCGGTATTGTTTGATTGATGTAAGTTTTACGCGCTTTGATTTGTGTATAAATCATCAAGGGATTAACTTCACTTCGATAAAGCACATCGATGGGATGGTACATAGTTAACACTCGTGCTCCCACATCAATTGCTGTCAAGTGACTGCCGACTAACAATACGCCTCTGCCCTCTTTTCTCGCTGCTTCCAAATATTCTCCACCAACAAAAATATGTCGATCGCGAAACTTTTCTGCAGATCCCCACATAGCCATCGCAGTTTCCATAAAATGGATTCCACAGGAACGCATAACACCGCGAACAATCTGTTGATGCTCCTGTTCTGATAACTCCGGAAAACACAGGCGAATATTGACCTGTGCTATATGCCGACGAGAAGCTGCGAAGTGAAAAAATAAACATCCCAGAAAGCGACCAATCCAGAAATTAACTTTTATCGGAAAAAATGCGCAGAGACGCAAAATCCCCAGAAGTATCCAGGTAGGCCAATATTGGGGAAGAAAAAAGCGGTACGAAAAAACCTCAGCAGAATGTTTGTTCAAAATTATTCTCATTTTTTATTATGTGTTGAGCGGAGTATAACAACTTAAATGCGATTTAATACATTCATTAAAAAAACAAAGGAGGCATAAAGCCTCCTTTGTTTTGATCAACAGTAAAAATCAGAGCTTGTAACCGTCCTCTTCGTGCAAACTTAAATCCAATCCGACACTTTCCTCTTCTGCGGTAACACGCAAGCCACCCGTCACTAGAGATGTCAGCTTTAATACCAGATAGGTGACCACAGCTGTATAAACAAAGGTAACAACTATACCGATCAATTGGATTTTGATTTGACCTGCCATAGTTTCAACACCCGCAGCAAAACCCTGACCACTGAATGCGCCCAACTGGGTCGATGCAAATATGCCAACCAACAGAGTTCCCAAAACACCGCCCACACCATGGACGGGGAAAACATCGAGTGAATCATCTATTTTTAGTTTGCGCTTGATCAATTGCGTCATGTAGAAACAAACTACACCCGCTGAGAGACCAATAATCAAAGCGCCACCAGGTCCAACATTACCGGATGCAGGTGTAATGGTACCCAAACCGGCAACCATACCCGTCACAATTCCCAATGCGCTGGGTTTTTTAAATTTCATCCATTCAATCATCATCCAGGCAAAAGCACCGGCAGCAGCGGATATATGTGTGACCAACATCGCCATGGCCGCATTACCGTTTGCAGCCAAAGCACTGCCCGCATTAAAACCGAACCAACCCACCCACAACATACCGGCGCCTGTCACAGTCATGGTCATATTGTGTGGAGGCATAGCGACTGTGGGAAAACCATTACGTTTGCCAATCACCAATGCAGCCACTAATGCCGCAACACCGGCAGTGATGTGAACTACGGTACCACCCGCAAAATCAATAAGACCTTTTTGGAACAGCCAGCCTGATCCAGCCCAAACCCAGTGACAAATGGGGATATAAACTAAAAATAACCAGAGCAAAGAGAAGATCAGCATGGATGAAAATTTCATGCGTTCAGCAAAGGCACCCACGATCAAAGCAGGGGTAATGATGGCAAACGTCATTTGATAGACAGCGTGGAGACTCAGCGGGATATCACCTGCCAAAGCCTCTTCGGTGACACCTACCAGCATAAACATACTGAAGTCACCAATAAGCGCATTGCCTGTGCCAAAAGCCAGACTGTATCCCGCGATTAACCAAGCCAAAGAAACCACACATGCAATCGCAAAACACTGCATCAATACTGACAAAACATTTTTAACTCGAACCAGGCCGGCATAAAAAAGCGCCAGCCCCGGAAGAGTCATAAATAACACCAATGCCGTGGATGTCAGAATCCAGGCAGTATTGGCACCATTCAGGGTCACTTCCTGTGCAAAAACAGGTAATGACATGAGTAACCCGGATAAACCCACACTTATCTTCTTCATATAAACTCCGACTGCTTATTTGTAATTATTAATGCTCTATTTTGAGCCAATTATGTCGCCATAATCGACAATATTCAGAAAAAACCGCTTTAAGAAATCAACTTTTGCACAAGAAAAAGTCACCTAAACAGCTTTAACACCTAAAAACAGGGCTTACATTGAGCAAATATAGCGCCAATATTATTAAAACATTTGTTTTCAATGAGTTATCAACGAGTTTTTCGATTCGCTCAAAATAAAATGCACAAAATAAAAACATTATAAAAATTAATCGCATTTATTTGGTGCAAAAACAAAAAAGCCTCCGGGTTGGAGGCTTTGTTTTTCAAGATCTGCCGTAGCTGTCTTCCAGACGAACAACATCGTCGTCTTCCAAATAGGGGCCGGATTGAACTTCAACTATCTCCAGCGGGATCTTGCCGGGATTACTCAACCTGTGGGCAATGCCCAGTGGAATATAGGTTGATTCATTTTCAGAGAGCAGGTACTCCTCATCACCTTTTTGTACCAGTGCTGTGCCTTTCACAACAATCCAGTGCTCCGCACGATGATGGTGAATCTGCAATGATAAACTTCCACCCGGTTTTACCCGAATCAAATTCACCTGATAGCGATCACCATCGTCAATAGCATCGTAACAACCCCAGGGACGATAAATTTCCCTGTGCTGCAGATGCTCTTTACGTTTTTGTTTTTCAATTTGCGTGATGATGGATTTTACTTGCTGTGCCTGGTTTTTATCCGCAACCAAAACGGCATCCGGGGTGTTGATAATCATCAAATTATCTACACCCAAAGTCGCTACCAATTTATCGCGTGAAAAAACTAAAGTATTGGTAGAGCCCACATCAATGCTATCACCAATAAAACTATTACCTGAATTATCTTTATCATTTAAATCGCTAAACGATTTCCAATCACCAACATCACTCCAACCAGCATTTAATGGAACGCAAACCACATTTTGGCTTTTTTCCATCAAGGCGTAGTCAATTGAAATATTGG
>CAMLRJ010000121.1 GCA_946482345.1 uncultured Cellvibrio sp. | reverse complement strand
GAAGTTGGTTGTGTAATTTATAAAAATACTGTTGTCATTCCTGCGCAGGCAGGAAATTTTCGGGATTGATAGCGGGCTAATTTATGAAAATATTAAAAATAATATCAAAGACTCTTATTTGTATTTTTGCTTTAATAGGTGCCGCAACATTTCTCGTGCCTGTAACATACGATTGTTATCCTTATTCTCCATGCAAGGAATCAGCTGCATATATGTCAGCGATAAAAACAGCAATAAAAATGTTTGTGAGAGATATGGGGCGATTTCCTACCTCAGAAGAGGGTTTGTCGGTTCTGGTTTCTAAGGAAGGACATACAAAACTGGGTGTGCAGTATAGAAATGGTGGTTACATCGAGCGTATTGTAAAAGATCCTTGGGGTGCAGAGTATCAGTATGCCGTCATCAATAATGGCAAGACTGCGATAATTTGGTCAAGCGCAGATGACTCTTGTTATGGCGTCAATTTGGCTATAGAAGTTGAATTAATTTCTATCAAAAAACAGTTTGGTTTAGAATGATTTGATTTTTATGTTTTGTGAGTAATAAGGCAGCTCACGCTGCCTTAATTTTTTTCAGGCATCCAAGGTTTATATCAATAATATTTTCGCTTCAAATTTCCATTAAAGTAGGATTCAAAGCGATTTTTAATTTCATCTGCCTCATCCTGCATCCCTATTTTCGTTGTGATATCAATCAGTTCTTTAACTTCTGTTTCAAAGTCTGAGTTGATCTCCTGGATTGTGCGAGTTGATGACTTCGCTCTGAACCAGCTTAGGTCAAGTTCTCTCCGATGGCGAATATTTTCGTATTTAAATATGGGATCATTCAAATATTTTTTCACTACATCGAATTGCTTTTCTTCAACAAGAAGTTTTTCTGTAATAATAAAAAATCTTTTCGCATTGTCTGGAAGTTTTTTATCTACAGTTAAAAATGTATCGATTGTTTCTTTGTTTTTACCAATATACCTATTGATTGCTGCGTATTCTTGGAAAACATCAAATGATTTTTCGCCTGAGAGTATCAGTGATTTTCGTTCGTTTGACATGTTAACCAATGCAGCATGAGCAGGTGGGTATACTTTGCCGAGATCAGCCCAGCTAGATAAGCCATAAGAGATTCTTACGGCGCCCAATCGCGGTGATTTTTTTGATTCCTCAAAAAAATATTGATGCTCGTCAAGCGCCTTTGAATATTGTTTGTCTTCAATTAGTTTGTATATATAATTGAGGTATTCGTTATCAACTTCGGCGTGTGCAAAATGGGTAATAAAAAATGTTGCTATCAAAATGACGATGACTTTTTTCATATCGGTTCCTTTTAAGGCTTTATTTATCGAATATTTGTAATTTGCAAAAACTGGCTCCCTCTCCTAATCCCCCTTGCGGGGAGGCTGAGAATAAAGGCAGCTCACGCTGCCTTTATTTTTTCTTACTTCTGAATCTATCACTTCAAAGGTTTATATTTCATCCGTTGCGGCTGGGCATTCTGCCCTTTACGTTTAACCAGATCTTCATGGTAATCAGTGTAATTGCCCTCAAAGAAAACAATATCGGAATCACCTTCGTAAGCGAGAATGTGAGTCGCGATACGGTCGAGGAACCAGCGGTCGTGCGAGATTACCAGTGCGCAGCCGGGGAATGACAGGATTGCATCTTCCAATGCACGCAGTGTTTCAATATCGAGATCGTTTGAGGGTTCGTCGAGTAATAAAACATTGGCGCCTTGTTTTAATGTGTTCGCCAAATGCAAACGGCCGCGTTCACCGCCGGAAAGTTCGCCGACGCGTTTTTGTTGATCGGAACCTTTGAAATTAAAGCGGCCAATATAGGAGCGTGATTGCACTTCATAGTTGCCAATTTTTAAAATATCGGCGCCGCCGGAAATAGCTTCCCAAACGGTTTTATTATTTTCCAAATTGTCACGGCTTTGATCGACGAACGCGACTTTTACTGTTTCACCAATAGTGACTTTTCCGCTATCGGGTTTTTCAACACCGGCGATCATGCGGAAGAGAGTGGATTTACCGGCGCCGTTACCGCCAACAATTCCAACGACTGCGCCTTTTGGAATCATGAAGGACAAGTTATCAATTAATAAGCGATCACCATAACCTTTGGATACATTTTCGAATTCGATAACTTTATCGCCCAATCTTTCACCTGGCGGAATATAAATTTCGTTGGTTTCGTTTCGTGCCTGAAATTCTTGTGATTGCAATTCATCAAAACGTGCAAGACGCGCTTTGCTTTTTGCTTGTCGGCCTTTTGGGTTTTGTCGAACCCACTCCAATTCTTGTTTCAAGGCTTTTTGATGCGCGGCTTCTGTTTTTTGTTCTTGCGCTAAACGCGCTTCTTTTTGTTCCAACCAACTGGAATAGTTACCTTCGTATGGAATACCGTGGCCACGGTCGAGTTCAAGAATCCAACCGGCAGCGTTGTCGAGGAAGTAACGATCATGCGTAATCGCCACTACAGTGCCGGTGAATTTTTGCAAAAATTGTTCGAGCCAATAAACGGATTCTGCATCCAAATGGTTGGTGGGTTCGTCGAGCAACAACATGTCAGGACGAGATAAAAGCAAACGACAAAGTGCAACACGACGTTTTTCACCACCGGATAATTTCGTCACATCCGCATCCCACGGCGGCAAGCGCAAAGCGTCAGCAGCAACTTCCAATGTGTGACTTAAATTGTGTGCATCCCAAGCCTGAATAATGTCTTCACACTTGGCTTGTTTTTTTGCCAGCTCATCAAAATCTGCATCAGGTTCAGCATAAGCGGCGTAAATGCGATCCAATTCGGCGAGAGCTTCAACCGCTTCACGCACGCCATCTTCCACATTGCCACGCACATCTTTGGCGGGATCGAGTTGTGGTTCTTGTGGTAAATAACCGACTTTAATTCCCGGCATGGGGCGGGCTTCGCCGTTAAAGTCCTGATCAACACCCGCCATAATTTTCAGCAGTGTCGATTTACCCGAACCGTTCAAACCCAATACGCCAATTTTGGCGCCGGGGAAAAATGAGAGAGAAATATCTTTAAGAATTTCACGTTTGGGCGGAACAACTTTACCTAAACGATGCATGGTATAAACATATTGAGCCATGAGATCAAACCTTGGTTGGTGTGAATGAAAAAATTATGCTGCTACTATAAAGAAAGCGGGTGGTGAGTGAAAGCTGCAATAGAAAAATGATGGATGTTGGTTTGAATTAATTCGTATCTTTAATCAATAAGGTTTTGGTTCTACTTAATTTGTCATGCAGTGTTTGGCGTTCGGGATTGGTATAGATCCACCAGTAGCCAATGCCAAAACACAAAAGAGAAAAAGGGGCGATAACACAGCGCAAAAAAGCTTGTCGATAATCCGGGTATTGATTGTGTTGATTTAGAATTTTCAGGTTCCAGGTTTTCATGCCCAGTGTTTGTCCTGATCGTGTCCAGAAAAAACAAAAAAATCCCGCAAGCGTTAATACCCAACCTGTAAATACCACCAATTTAAAATGACCCCAATTCACCGGCTTGCCTTGTTCGGGGGCGCCATTGAATAAAACATTAATGCCAATTGCGATTGCGTAATATAAAAAACTCACTGCGATAATCAATAAAAAATCGTAGACCATAGCAGCGAAACGCCGCCATAAACTGGCAGAAGGATAAGTATTTTCAGTCATAAGATTCATACTATGTAACGAATAACCCAGGGGTTGTCATTTTTTGGCATTGTGCCTATGCCGATGCTGCCTTCGCCTTGCAATGGAAATTCTTCGCGGCGTAAATAAATCGGTGTTTGATCATAAGCATTAACATGGGTGCCATTGGTTGAGTGATCAATCAATACATATTTGCCGCGACGAAATTCAATATGGCAATGCTCGCGCGACGCCAACTCACTTTCGATAATCAAATGACATTTCTCTTTATCACGTCCGATTTTAAAGGGTGTTTGTGAGGGCAGTATCTGAATTTGTTTTCCTTGTGCTTCCAATATCAATTGAAATTTTTCAACAAAACCTGTCAGCTCCTGAATGGGCATTACCATAGTGGCGCGATTATTTTTTCCGGCTTGTTCCCATTCAATTCGATAAATAACGGTTTTTTCTGTTTCACCCTTGATGCTGACCCGATCAAACATTTGACAGTCTTGTTGCAACGGATGACCGAGATGATCAACCAGAGATTGGGTAACAACAATTTGATTCGCGCGCGCGATATGCGCAACGTATGCAGCATCGTTAACCGTATCACCAAAAACATCCGTCGGGCTTAGTAAGGTGTCGCCAAACGACATGCCGATACGAATGCCAAGATTTTTTAATTTGGGTTCACGCATGCAGCGCATTTGAATTGCGATTGCTGCTTCACAGGCTTGGTCAGCTGTATTGAAGCGCGCCATGATCTCGTCGCCGATGGTTTTTACGACATTGCCTTCATGCACAATAGTAATTGTTGTCATGAACTGCACGGCATCATCAATGATGGCTTTGGCTTCTTCATTGCCAAGGCGTTTGTAAAGCGCTGAACTGCCAGAAACATCCGCAAACATAATGGCTTGTGTGCAATTGGTTTGGGTCATGGCGATGGGAAAATGCTCGTTATTGGATGTTGTTTGTAGTGGGCATCTTAAGCATTTTTGCAAAAAATTTCTGCACAAATAAAAAAGCCCACAAAGAATGCGGGCTTTTTAGCGTTTTGGTGCCAGTGGTCGGACTCGAACCGACACGCTTTTAAGGGCGCCGGATTTTGAATCCGGTGCGTCTACCAATTCCGCCACACTGGCGATGTGGGCGGCATTGTAATGATTTAACCTGCCATGTCAAACCATTTGTTGGTTTTTTCCCGTCGCAAATTCGGTTAACCTTGCCGCCCTTATTTTTCAGCACAATTGATTTATGCAACGTCAGGATTTTTTCTATTCATTACCCGATTCCTTGATTGCACTTGCGCCAGCGCCAGAGCGCACGCAAAGTCGCCTTTTATGTTTGGATGGAGAAACGGGTGAAATCCAACATAAACAATTTGTGGATTTGTTGGAGCAGGTGAACCCCGGTGATTTGTTGGTGTTCAACGATACCAAAGTGATTCCTGCACGTTTATTTGGTCAGAAATCCACCGGTGGGCAAGTGGAAATTCTGGTGGAGCGAATTCTGGATTCCCATAGAGTCCTCGCACATACGCGAGCCAGCAAAGCGCCGCTACCGGGGTCGGTTGTTTGTTTGGATGACAAACGTACCCGGCTCGAAATGATTCGCCGTCATGATTCATTATTTGAATGGAAATTTTGTGGTGAAGAATCGGCCCTGCAGGTGATGGAAAGAATAGGGCATATGCCGCTGCCGCCTTATATTGATCGCGCCGATCAACAAGTGGATCGTCAACGCTACCAAACGGTTTATGGTAAACATCAGGGCGCAGTTGCGGCTCCTACTGCGGGTTTGCATTTTGATGAAAAAATCCTCAATGCCTTGCAAGAAAAAGGTGTTGAGGTGGCTTATGTCACTTTGCATGTGGGAGCAGGCACTTTTCAAAATATGCGCGTGGATAATATTCAGGAACACAAAATGCACAGCGAATGGATGTCGGTCACGGACGACGTTTGCCAAAAAATTATGGCCACCAAAGCGGCAGGTAAACGTGTGATTGCGGTAGGGACAACCAGTGTCAGAAGCCTGGAAACCGCCGCACAAAAATCAGATTTTTCATGGATGGATGGAAACAAACAAGGCGATGTTTTACAGGCATATCAAGGTGAGACAGCGATTTTTATTTATCCCGGATATCGCTTTCGCTTGATTGATGCGATGGTCACCAATTTTCATTTGCCGGAATCGACTTTGATTATGTTGGTGTCGGCGTTTGCGGGATACAAGAACACATTTAATGCTTATCGCATCGCAGTTGAAAATTCATATCGATTTTTCAGTTATGGAGATGCGATGTTTATTACGCGGAATCCGGTTGCGGATTTGGATTTTCCAAAAGCCCCCTCTCCCTAACCCTCTCCCACAAGGGGAGAGGGGACAGATATGACTCCGTAATGAATTATGTGGGGAGTCGGCTCCCTCGCCCCTTGTGGGAGAGGGCGGGAGAGGGAGGAATTTATACACAAGAGACAACTATGACCCAACAATCCTTCATGACCTTCGAGCTCGACAAAACCTCCGGCTCCGCTCGCCGTGGCCGTTTGCGTTTTCCGCGAGGCACGGTCGAAACACCCGCCTTTATGCCAGTAGGAACCTACGGCACAGTGAAAGGCATGACGCCCAAAGATGTTGAAGCCATAGGTGCACATATCATTCTGGGCAACACCTTTCATTTAATGCTGCGTCCTGGAACAGAGGTCATCAAAAAGCACGGCGATTTGCATGATTTCATGCAATGGCACGGGCCGATCCTCACTGACTCGGGTGGTTTTCAGGTATTCAGTTTGGGCAAGTTACGCAAGATCACGGAAGAAGGGGTTACATTCAAATCGCCTATCAATGGCAGCAAGATATTTATGGATCCGGAAATTTCCATGCAGGTTCAGCGGGATTTGGGATCTGACATTGTCATGATTTTTGATGAATGTACGCCATACCCGGCAACGCCGGATCAAGCACGTAAATCCATGGAACTTTCCCTGCGTTGGGCGAAGCGTTCAAAAGATGCACACGGCGATAATCCCTCTGCTCTTTTTGGGATTGTTCAAGGTGGAATGTATGAGGGGCTGCGCAGTGAATCCCTGAAAGGTTTGGTGGAAATTGATTTTGATGGTTATGCGATTGGTGGTTTGTCAGTCGGTGAACCCAAAGAAGATATGTTGCGTGTTCTCAATTACATCACACCGGAAATGCCGCAAAACAAACCGCGTTATTTAATGGGAGTAGGAACACCGTCGGACATCATTGAAGCTGTGCGTCGTGGTATTGATATGTTTGATTGTGTGATGCCCACACGCAATGCGCGCAATGGACATCTTTTTACTTTTCAGGGGGTAATCAAACTGCGCAATGCCAAATATCGCGATGATACTGGCCCGCTTGATCCTGCTTGTGACTGCTATACCTGCCGTAATTTCAGCCGCAGTTACCTGCATCATTTGGATAAATGCAATGAAATGCTGGGAGCACAACTGAACACTATTCACAACCTGCGCCATTATCAATTGCTGATGCAGGGAATCAGGAATGCCATCACAGAAGAAAGATTTGATCAATTCGTTACGGATTTTTATCAGCAACAAGGGTTGGAAGTACCTGCTGTGACCCCATAGTGTGTTTGCTGACTTGATCTGGCTATAATGCCCGCCCGCTTACGCCCCTGATAACAGGGTGTCTGATAATAGGAATAACTATGTTAAATCGATATCCATTGTGGAAATACCTGGTGTTGGTGATAGTCACCATCGTTGGGTTCATCTATTCCATACCCAACATTTATGTACCCGATCCCGCTGTGCAGATTTCTACCCATTCATCAGCAGCGGTTGTCACTGCAACTGATTTAACCAAAATTGAATCAGCTTTGAAGACGGCCGAGATTGATTATTTTGGTGCAGTGCTTGATGGCAGGACCGCATTGGTACGCATGAAAGATCGCGATCAACAAATGTTGGCTCGTAAGGTAATTCAAAAATCACTGGGTGATAGTTTTGTGGTCGCCATGACAAATGCACAAACCACTCCTGAATGGTTGCAGTCCTTACACGCTGAACCCATGAAGTTGGGTCTGGATTTGGCTGGTGGTGTACATTTTTTGATGGAGGTCGATACAGTATCGGCAATTACCAAACGTCAGGAAATTAATGCCGACGAAATGAAAGAAAAGTTGCGCAAGGAAAAAATTCGCTACGTTGGTATTTCACATGATAAAGACAACCGTATTATCGGTCGTTTTAAAACCGCAGAAGCGCGTGATCAGGCCATATCTGAATTACGTCCTGATTATCAACAGTTACAATTCCTCACATCTGATCAGGACAATACAGAATTTACTTTTGTTGCCAGTTTCACTGAAGTGGGCATTAAAGAAATTGAAGATTATGCGATAGAACAAAACCTGGTGACTCTGCGTAATCGCGTCAATGAATTGGGTGTGTCAGAACCGATTGTGCAACGTCAGGGTCGCGGCCGTATTATTGTGCAGCTGCCAGGTGTACAAGATCCGGCAGAAGCAAAACGTGTGATTGGAAAAACAGCGAACCTTGAATTTCGTCTGAGTGCTGATACCAACACCCCGACTATGAATCGTGAAGAATTTCAACGTAAAGATGAAGTTGAACAAGCGCGCAGGGGAAATGCAGTACTTGAACGTCAAATCATTGTAACGGGTGATCGTGTCAGCGGCGCACGTGTAGGTTTAACACAGGACAATACTCCAGCCGTTAACATTAATCTGGACAAACAGGGTGGTGACAAAATGTATTTCACCACCAATAAAAATATCGGCCGTCCT
>CAMLRJ010000120.1 GCA_946482345.1 uncultured Cellvibrio sp. | reverse complement strand
CGTTTGGATATTCTGAATATTCGTTGGGGACATTTACAAGACACAGGCCGCAGTGTGAAAGGTAGCTTCCATGAAGTCTGGACACTGGAATGGCAGCCAGGATTTGCCTTGGCAATCATTGATGCAGGTCGTTGGGGCAACAGTGTCATTAAAGCAGCAACGAATAAAATTATTGATGAAGCCAATACCAGTCAATCCCTACATCAAGTTGCCGATTTATTAAATCAATTATTGTTGGCTGATTTACCCGATGCTATGCAGCCCGTGACGCAGCGACTGGAAAATCTTGCTGCGACTTCCGGCGATTTATTACAACTGCTTGGCGCTATTCCGCCACTCACACAAATCGCTCGTTACGGCAATGTGCGCAACACTGACACTGCATTGGTGAATCAACTTTTGGAACATTTGGTTCCGCGTACCGCAATTGCACTTTCACCCGGTTGTCATTCATTGGATGAAGATGCCGCACGCGATTGTCAAAAGGCGATTTTAAAAGCGCATCAATCCATTCAATTAATTGCCAATGACGAACTCACGCAAGAATGGATGCAGGCGATTAACAAGTTACACGATTTTCCCAAACATCCGGCGTTGATTGCGGGAATGGCAACACGTTTGATATTTGATGCAAAAAGTGAAGGTGCTGATTTAACTCCGCAATTGATGAGTCAGGCTTTATCAGTAGGGCATGAGCCAGTCAATTCCGCGCTTTGGCTGGAAGGCTTTTTACAAGATTCGGCGATGATTCTATTGCACGATGATCATTTGTGGCATTTGATCAATGATTGGATTTTAGGTTTGGGTGCAGATTATTTTGTGGAAACCTTGCCACTGATTCGTCGCAGCTTCGGACAATTTTCTGCTGCAGAAAAACGCCAGCTGGGTGAAAGAGCCAATCAATCTTCAAGTGCCAAACCGGTGATGAATTCGGACATTGATTCAGTCCGCGGAGAAAAAGCTCTGCTACTGGTTAAACAACTATTGGGGATGGAATCATGAGTTTGCAAGAACAGCAACGACGTTGGCGATTAGTCCTGGGCGAAGCTTCGCAGGAACAGAATATGCCAGCGAATTTATCCGCTGAAGATTTAAAAATCGATGCCGCTTTATCAGCACTTTATGATCAGGATTCACCGAAAAATTTGCGCGGTGGTTCGGGTAGTTCATCGCCAAAAGTTGCGCGATGGTTAGGTGATATTCGCCAATATTTTCCCAGTAGTGTTGTCAAGGTGATGCAAAAAGATGCTTTTGAACGTTTGCATTTGCAAAGCATGTTATTTGAAAAAGAAATGCTGGAGTCGATTGAGCCTGACGTTCATTTGGTTGCTAACCTCTTGGCTTTGCGCGGTATTATTCCTGAAAAAACCAAAGATACCGCAAGGCAGGTTGTCAAACGTGTAGTCGATGAATTGATGAAAAAATTGGAGGAACCTATGCGATCCTCTGTAGTCGGGGCATTGAATCGTGCGCAAATTAATCGTCGTCCCCGCTATAAAGAAATTGATTGGCAGCGCACCATCAAACAGAATTTAAAACATTGGCAAGAAGATTATCATTCGATTATTCCAGAACAATTAATTGGTTATGGTCGAAAAAGCCAACGTACGCAACGTGAAATTATTTTGTGTATTGACCAAAGTGGTTCAATGGCCGCATCGGTAGTTTATTCCAGTATTTTTGGTGCGGTGATGGCATCACTGCCTACGGTTAAAACCCATCTGGTGGTGTTTGATACCGCCGTAGTGGATATGACCGAAGAACTGGATGATCCTGTGGATTTATTATTTGGTGTGCAACTGGGTGGTGGTACCGATATTAATCGTGCAGTAGGTTATTGTCAGGGTCTTATTCGTGAACCGAAAAATTCGATTCTGGTTTTGATCTCGGATCTTTATGAAGGCGGTGTTGAAAAAAATTTACTGCAACGTGCTCGTGAGTTGGTTGCTTCGGGAGTGCAATTTATAGCACTGCTTGCGCTCAGCGACGAAGGTGCGCCTTCTTATGATCGCGAGTTGGCATCAAAGCTGGCAGAGCTTGGTGTTCCTTCTTTTGCCTGTACGCCAGACAAATTTCCGTCACTGATGGCCGCTTGTATCAAGCGTGAAAATATTAATCTTTGGGCTGCAAATGAGGAGCTCACGACGAGCCGTTGATTGTCTGGCAAGTTTTAAGGGGTTGTTGTAGTCTGTCCCCGATATTTTTTATCACTAACTAAAGGAACCGCTTATGAATCTTGAGCAAATTGAAAAACTGAACGAACTCAAAGAAAAAGGCATGATTACAGAGGAAGAGTTTCTACGTGCCAAAGAAAAAATTCTGGCAGGTGAACCTGTGAATCCTGCACCGGAGGCTGCGTCCAATCCCGCTCCGGCGCCCAGACCTATAGAAATCAAAACCAATAATTACGATTACGCCATGATGATGCATCTGGCTCAATTTGCATCCATCCTGATTCCTTTGTTGGGATTAATTATTCCTTTAGTGATGTGGCAATCGCGTAAAAATGACGACGACTATATCGATCAACAAGGCAAAGTCGTGATGAATTGGGCTTTGAGTTCATTGATCTATGCCATTGTTAGTTGGATTCTGGTGTTTGTATTGGTGGGTTTTGTGTTGTTATTTGCTTTGTTTGTTTGCTCGATTATTTTCATCATCATGGGTTCAATTAATGCCAACAAAGGTGTTGTGAAAAATTACCCATTAAGCATCAAGTTTTTTCAGGTTAATGAAACTGCCTAGGTTTTCAACGACAGGTTAAAACACATTTTTGATCTGGAACAAATAAATAACAGCGGGCAGCTATTGCCCGCTTGAAATCACCGCGCTCGCCCCCACGTCTGGTTTAACTTGAAGTTCAACAACATCAAAAGGTAAATCATGCGTCTTGATCGATTGACTACACAATTGCAAACCGCCTTATCGGATGCCCAGTCATTGGCTTTGGGGCAGGATCACTCGCAACTCGAACCTACGCATTTGTTACTGGCGATGCTGGATCAAAAAGGCGCGGGCAGCGTGCGCTTGTTATTGAACCAGGCGGGTTTTGATGTGGCGGGATTGCGTACAGCATTAATTCAGCAGTTGGAGAATTTTCCACGTATTAAAAATCCTACGGGTGACATTAATGCATCACCCGAATTGGGAAAATTATTAAATCTGGCTGATCGTCACGCACAAAAAATTGGCGATAAATTTGTTTCCAGCGACTCTGTTTTATTAATGGCCATGAGTGATGCCGGTGGCAGCCTGAGCGAATTGTTGAAAAAATATGGTAATTCACAGCGTTTGCAACAAGCGATTCAAAATGTGCGTGGCGGTGAAACAGTTGATGATGCTGATTCGGAAGGCAATCGTCAGGCTCTCGAAAAATATACCATTGATTTAACCGCGCGCGCCGAAGCAGGAAAGCTTGATCCTGTCATCGGTCGTGATGATGAAATTCGTCGCACTATTCAAGTCTTGCAACGTCGCAGCAAAAATAATCCGGTATTAATTGGTGAGCCGGGTGTGGGTAAAACGGCAATTGTTGAAGGCCTTGCACAACGTATAGTGAATGGTGAGGTGCCTGAAGGTTTAAAAAATAAACGTTTGCTCTCGCTCGATTTGGGCGGGTTACTTGCCGGTGCAAAATTTCGCGGTGAGTTTGAAGAGCGATTGAAATCCGTTATTAATGAACTCAGCAAGCAAGAAGGCCGCATCATTTTATTTATTGATGAATTGCACACTATGGTCGGCGCAGGAAAAGGTGAAGGCGCAATGGACGCTGGCAATATGTTGAAGCCTGCATTGGCGCGTGGTGAATTGCATTGCGTGGGCGCAACTACTCTTGATGAATATCGAAAATATATTGAGAAAGATGCAGCACTTGAACGCCGGTTTCAAAAAGTGTTGGTGGATGAGCCAACTGAAACTGACACTATCGCGATTCTTCGCGGATTAAAAGAACGTTACGAAGTTCACCACGGTGTTGATATCACCGACGGTGCGATTATCGCTGCCACTAAATTATCCCAACGTTACATTACTGATCGCCAGTTGCCTGATAAAGCGATTGATTTGATTGATGAAGCCGCAAGCCGTATTCGTATGGAAATTGATTCCAAACCGGAAGAAATGGACAAACTTGAACGCCGTTTAATTCAATTAAAAATTGAACGTGAAGCGGTGAAGAAAGAAGAAGATGAGGCCAGTAAAAAACGCTTGGCAAAAATTAATCAGGATATCGATAAAATCGAACGCGAGTTTAATGATCTCGAAGAAATCTGGCGCGCCGAAAAAGCCGCCTTGCAAGGTTCAGTTGAAATTAAAAGTCAATTGGAGCAAGCGCGTTTGGAATTGGAAGAAAAACGTCGCAAGGGTGATTTGGCGCGTATGTCGGAATTGCAATACGGCATTATTCCTGCGTTGGAAAAACAATTGGATATGGCTAGTCAGGCAGAAATGATGGAAATGAAATTGCTGCGCAATAAAGTCACGGAAGAAGAAATTGCCGAAGTGGTTTCCAAATGGACTGGTATTCCCGTTTCAAAAATGCTCGAAGGTGAGCGCGAAAAATTATTGCGCATGGAAGAGTCTTTGCATAAACGTGTGATTGGTCAACACGAAGCGGTTGTTGCTGTCGCTAATGCAGTGCGTCGTTCGCGTGCGGGTTTGTCCGATGCCAATCGTCCTAATGGATCATTTTTATTTTTAGGCCCAACCGGTGTGGGTAAAACGGAATTGTGCAAATCATTGGCGGAATTTTTATTTGATACATCCGAAGCCATGGTGCGTATTGATATGTCTGAATTTATGGAAAAACATTCAGTCGCTCGTCTCATTGGTGCACCACCGGGTTACGTTGGTTATGAAGAGGGTGGTTATTTAACAGAAGCGGTTCGTCGTAAACCTTATTCGGTGATTTTGTTGGATGAAGTTGAAAAAGCGCATCCGGATGTATTCAATATTTTATTGCAAGTGTTGGAGGACGGGCGATTGACTGATGGCCAGGGACGCACAGTGGATTTCCGCAACACGGTGATTGTGATGACATCGAATTTAGGTTCTGATCGCATTCAGGAATTAGCGGAAGATAAATCATTCGACACCGTGAGTTTTGATACGTCCGTGAATGATTCACTCAACTCTTCATTGAATAATGAAAATCGTTACAACGCGATGAAAGATGCTGTAATGGAAGTGGTGTCCGGACATTTCCGCCCGGAATTTATTAATCGTATTGATGAAGTGGTTGTCTTCCATCCTCTTGGTCGCGAACAAATTCGTGGCATTGCTGATATTCAATTGGCGCTGTTACGCAAACGTCTCGCTGAACGTGAATTGTCATTAGAGTTGGATGACGCGGCCATGAATCAATTAGCGGAAGTGGGGTTCGACCCTGTATATGGGGCACGCCCATTAAAGCGTGCGATTCAACAATGGATAGAGAACCCACTGGCTCAAGATATTTTGTCCGGAAAATTTTTACCCGGAATGGTAATTGTTGGTCATCTACAGGGTGAGAAAATTATTTTCGAAGGGAAACGCTTGCAATAAGGTGGGCATTGCCCACCTTTCACCTTGATAATTTATCAAACTGCGCATAATTATTTTTTAACCACACGCGTACGCGGGAGCGTTCGATAACATTCATGACGTCGATATTATTGGCGGCGCTCCAGAAACTGGTATTGCTGAAATCGATGCGTGCAGCTAATTGCGGTTGTAATTTTCCCAGGGTAATAAAAATTGCGTCACGTTCTTTGGCTTTTTGGTAAGTGGTAGATTGTTCAAAATGCTCAAAACATTCACCGCGACCCAAATTGGTGACCACAACAATTTTGATAAAATCTTGCGGGTAGCGGTTCAGTAAATGATTTAATAAATTCATTGAGTCTGCGCCGTCGTCCATTACGTGCCACAAGTAAACCTGACAATCCAATTCCTGAAGAAGTGATAGCGCATCGCTTTCATCAATCCATTTACCTAGTCGCGCAGAGGTTTGTGCGGCGAGATCGATAATTAAATCGTTTTGCGGATTTTCTTGCGCAAGAATTATTAACTGATCGAGGCTGTCGTAATCATCAATAATTAATGGCGAAGAAAAATCACTGTAGAAACGCGAAAAAGTTCTGTGTGATTGGTCAGAATCCAATCCAATAAAAGGTACACCGGTATCAATTAAATATTGCGCTAACAAGCGCGATGTCATTGATTTTCCGACGCCACCTTTTTCTCCACCGATAAAATGAATATTACTCATGTGTGCCCCGGATCAGATTGCAGAAATGAGTCGGGACTCTAACACAAATAGGTTTGAATAAGTGCAGCGATCCAAACAGGGGCGGGCACCGGCTGTGCGCTACAATCCGGTGCTAAAAAATTGAAGTGATTTAACGAATCGCCAATTCAACACTATTGGATGTGGTGCGTCGAAGTCCGCGCCAATATTCCAATGCGACTATGAATGTCAGTGTCAGTATGCCGCCATAAACAGCCATGACAAATGCGTAAGGTGCAACATTATTCCAGGGTCTTGCTATACCGAGGTAGGAGGCGTAGAGCCATGATGTAAATGAGATCACGCCAGTTAACAATACCAAAAATTGTTCGGTACGACTTGAACCCAAAAAACCGCGAGAAGAAACCAGTATTGGGAAGCTGTAGTAATGCAGGAAAATTCCATTCAGCGTGAGTATTCCCACTACCGAAAATTTGGCCCAGAGTTTTTGATTCATTAAATAGGCTGGATTTTCCATATAACCCATAACCACAATTGCCAAGCCACTTAACCATAACGCCACCAGTGCGAGACTCACAATCTGTGCATTTCGTTTAAGGGTTTCAATCGCTTCCTTATCAAGTGCGCGACCACGAAATTTGGCAAGAGAAATATCCTGAATCAGCAGTATGCCGACTGAAAGACAGGCAGCAATCAAATGAGCATAGACCAAAAGTGTTTTAATCATTTTTGAGTTCCCCGTTGTTATTATGATGCCGAGCAAATATTGACCATGTTGAAATGAAATACAGGTGTCTGTTTGCGCAATCAATCGAGAAAAACATTATTTTTATTTAAAGCAACGCAAGATTACTTTTGTGCTGCAGGGTAATTATTGTCGTATTTCCGCCCTGATTATTTGATTTGGAGCAAACCTGTTGACAATAAAAACGTGCTGTTAGCGCAATCTTAGCAGACAAAAACAGTTTTTGGCACTTATATACGCTTTTATTCTATTCAAATCTGGAAAAAATCATGCCTTGAGGAAAATGCGAAAACATTGTTTTAATTTGGCGCATTAATGACTGCGCAAACATGAAATATTGGTTTCAATAATGTGCGGGGGATTTAAAAGGTGAATGCCGTTGGGAAAAGTGTGTTAAACATTCCCACTTCCAGAAAAAAAACTTTAGGTGGCGTCAAAAAATCTGGCATTCATAAAAAAACAGGTGTAGCTTACTTGCCAGCTTTATGTAGTACCTAAGCGTTAATAAAAATAACACTGCTTTGTGTCTCCAGGATTTGTAGTACCTTCCTTGCATTGCAGAATGGCATCTCGGTCAGTCCGTCCTCTATTAATATTAACTAGACGAGATTGAAACTATGTTGAAGAAAACTCTTATAGCGGCAGCATTTTTAGGTTGTGCAACAAGCGCATTTTCTGCCTCTAACCGTCCTGATGGATATGTGACTATATGTAAAATTGGTCAAACCTGTTCAGTTACCAAGTCTACTAACGTAGCCTTTGGTGCATCAGGTAAATTCGTATACAAAGTGTTAAATGGATCTTTCTCTTGTAGCGTTGCTACTTTTGGTTCTGACCCAATCCCATCAAAATCAGTAAAAGAATGTTCTATCCCTAGCGGTAGCTCAGGCGGTACTACATCTTCTTCATCATCCAGTTCAACAGGTGGTGGCGGTAACAGCAGCAGTTCAACTGGCGGCGGCGGTAGCAGCGGTAGCATCACCGGTGCAACTTGTAACTCAACTGGTACTACCAGCGTAAGTTCAACGATCAAAGTTACCAGCGGTACTTATGATGGCGGTTGTAAAACTTTCAACGCTACCAGTGCATTGGGTGATGGCAGCCAAAGCGAAGGTCAATCTCCAGTGTTCCGTGTAGAGAACGGCGCAACTCTGAAGAATGTTATTTTCGGTAACAACGCAGCTGACGGTATCCACTACTACAACGGCGCTAACGTTAGCAACGTTCGTTGGACTAACGTTGGTGAAGACGCTATGACCATCAAGTCTTCCGGTACGGTGAATGTAAGCAACATTTCTGCTTACGCTGGTTCAGACAAATTCATTCAAGTGAACGCTGCCTCTACTTTGAATGTGTCTAACTGTATCGTTGACAGCATGGGCAAATTCTTGCGTCAAAACGGTGGTACAACCTTCAAGATCGTTGTTTCTGTTGATCGTTGCCAAATCTCCAATATGGGTGAAGGTATCTTCCGTACTGACAGTTCAAGCAGTACTGCAAGATTGACCA
>CAMLRJ010000119.1 GCA_946482345.1 uncultured Cellvibrio sp. | reverse complement strand
GTTTGATTACCAGAAAGGATAGCCCAAAATATGCTGCATTCGACAGAAATATTGTGGGGAGGTGCCCATATTGAATTCAAAGAGCACCGGTCTTGATAAAGAAGATTGATATTGATTTAACGGTTTACGCAGATTGTTGCTGATCCATTGAAGTCACAGGCAAAAACCAGGTTTCTGCAATTTTAAAATGGAGATTTCCGATCTCCATTTGCAACTCATCGATATATTCATGCAATCCCTTTTCCAGTAATTGGCTTAAATCGGCTTCATCCAACATCTGTTGTGCTTTGAGGATGGGAGGTAACACCTTTTCACAATTAGGCATGGACCAGACACATTGCTCCAACTGTTTCAAACAACGAGCCACTGCTCTCGGAAAATCTTCGTTTTGCAACAAAAATTTGACCACTGCATCAGCATTCACTCTATCGCGAACATGTTGGCGGTACATTTGATAACCACTCAGTGAACGAAGAACACTCATCCACAAAATATTGTCATATGGCTCCAACACTTCTGTACCGCCAATTGAAAGATGCGGCACCAAATTAACCAGGCCCACATCAACTATACGGGTAGTCATGTCAGCTCGCTCAAGATTACGTCCCAAACGAATCAAATCATAAGCATTGTTATGACTCATACAACCGGCGAGCAATCCTGTAAATTGTTGCACGCTGTTAATGACATGCAACAAAATAACATTTCGATCACGTCGCGACGTTACCTTGTCCACCCTGTCACGAATGTAATGATAAAGATCATTAATTAATTCCCAAGCTTCCATGGGCATAATTTCGCGAGTGATGCGAGAATTTTCTCTGGCAAAACTCAGAGAGTTGATCAGGGAAGCGGGATTTTTTTTATCAGCCAATATAAATGTCACTACTGTTTTTTCATCGGCCAGTTGCGTGTCTCTTTCAAAATAACTTCCGGTTCCACTGATATCAATCAGTGATCCCCAACCGACACGAACATCGCTGGGTAAATCCAACAACAAATTGGAATTCACGTTAACCAGACGCGCTGTATTTTCACAGCGCTCCATATAACGGCCCAGCCAATAAATTCTTTCAGCCACTCGCGATAACATAATTAATCCTCCACCACTATCCAGGTATCTTTACTGCCACCACCTTGCGAAGAGTTAACGATATAAGAACCTTTGCGCATAGCGACTCTGGTCAAACCACCTGGTGTTACTGAAAAATCTTTTCCCTGCAAAATAAAAGGTCGCAAATCGATATGTCGGGGCTCTGCATTTCCGTTAGTTAATATAGGCGCTGTCGATAATGAAATCAGTGGTTGTGCCATGTAATTGCGGGGATTGGATTTAATCCGCAATGCAAATTCTTCCAATTCTTTTTTACTCGCTTGCGGCCCAATGATCATGCCGTAACCACCGGATTCATTCGCCGGTTTCACTACCAATTTGTCGAGGTTGGCAAGCACATAATCACATTGGGTTTTATCAACACATAAATAACTTGGCACGTTAGGCAGAATCGGATCTTCGCCCAAATAATATTTAATCATCGCCGGGACATAGGTGTAGATAACCTTGTCATCTGCCACACCTGCCCCCGGTGCGTTGGCCAAACCTACATTACCTTTTAACCATGCACGCATTAAACCGCGCACACCCAGAATTGAATCAGGATTAAACATTTCCGGATCCAAAAATAAATCATCTATACGACGATAAATCACATCAACACGTTTTAAGCCGCCAATGCTGCGCATATAAACACAATCATCGCTATCAACAACCAGATCATTTCCCTCTACCAATTCAACGCCCATTTGTTGAGCCAGATAGGAGTGCTCAAAATAAGCCGAGTTGTAAATACCGGGAGTGAGCACAACAATTTCCGGGCGATCCGCTTTTCGCGGTGACAAGGAAGCCAACATATCAAACAGTTGATTGGGGTAATCTGTGACAGGAACAATTTTGTGATTTTCAAATAACTCTGGAAAAACGCGTTTGGTTACCTTGCGATTTTCCAGCATATAAGACACGCCAGAAGGCACGCGCAAATTATCTTCCAAAACAAAAAATTCACCTTTTTCGTTTTTGATTAAATCACTTCCGCAAATGTGAGACCAAACACCATAAACAGGTTTCATGCCCATACATTCGCGTCGAAAATTACTGGAATCTTCGATTAAATAAGCAGGCAGAATTTTGTCCTTGATAATTTTCTGATCATTGTAAATATCATTAATAAAACAATTCAACGCTGTGAGTCTTTGTATTAATCCACGTTCGGTTTTTTGCCATTCTTTTTGTGGAATAATTCGCGGGATAATATCGAAAGGCCATTCGCGATCAATATTGCCGGCATCACTGTAAACCGTAAATGAAATGCCCATGGTTTTAATCGCAAGTTCTGCTGATAACTTTCGCTCTTGCAATTCCTCACCCGACAAAGAGGCAAGGTATTGAGCCAGATGTCGCGTTTCATTTCGCGGAACGCCCGGTGACGATATAACCTCATCGTAAAACTGGCCTGACGAGTAATCTTGCCAATTAATTTTCATCGCATTTTTGGTGGGGGTCATGGACAGATCCTGCAACATTGGCTGGCCTCGCGTTGTGTCAAACCGCTTTATCAAAGCTCGTTTATACGGGTGTTTCTGCAAGTTTATTGCCAATAACTAAATTTCAAATAAAAAGCATCAGTTTTGACTAAGTATTCATCGGCTTCGAATCCATCCGGCAATACTACGGCGTTTTTGATGAGCCATTTTGACCTCATGAGGAAATTTTTCACTGAGAAACACCAGCATCCTGCCACATTCTGGTGCAACGCTATCCAAAATTATCTGGCCCGTCTCATCATAGAGCACCAGTGCACCGCCATTTTCAGCTTTCCAATCCTGATTGAGGTAAAACACCATGGAAATTTTTCGAACCGGTCGATTCGAACCTTTGTCGCGAAAACTATCCAAATGTTTTTGATAAAAACTGCCAGCAGGATAAACCGCAAAATGGCATTCGTAATCCATGAGCCCCAAATAAAGTCGCATATTTAAACCAACCCGACACTTTTCCAACCAATCGAGAAAAGCCTTTTCTATCAGATGTTGATCAGACAACCAATGAATGTTGTCGCCACGAACCTGTTGGTTTTGATGAAAATCCTGCCCACGCCCAACCCCGGCAGATGCCATTCCCTGCTGTTCAAGATCATCCAAACGTTGCCGCAAGTTTTGCACCTGATCGTTTAAAACAGAATCCAGCATAATGTATCCCGGACCAACCAATGCATCGGCAATCTTGTCCCATAACAATTCCAATTCATCATTACTCAACAACTAACTCCTATAAAAATCATTAACCCTGGCTTGATGCATATCAAGATGCGCCTTCACGCCAATTCTTACCATATCAAGATCAAACCTCCGGAGAATGCTAATGGCAATTTTTCAACAACCTTTAGCCTGGAATCAGGACTTGCTCAACACCTATGATATTGCAGGACCTCGATACACATCCTACCCCACCGCCCCGCAATTTCGCGATAATTTTCATGAAACACATTTGTTGAATGCCATACAACGCAGCAATCGCACCCGCAAACCTTTATCGCTTTACTTTCACATTCCATTTTGTGAAACCCTTTGTTACTACTGCGGCTGCAATAAAATTGTCACGCACAACAAACAACGTGCCTTACCCTACCTGCAACGCATGATTCAGGAGCTGGCAATCTACGCAGATTTATTCGATAACCAACGCCAGGTTACCCAGCTTCACTGGGGCGGAGGTACACCCAGTTTTATCAGTGATGATGAAATGTCGTTATTAATGAATTCAACACGTCGCTTATTTAATTTGGCCGATGATAAAACCGGTGAATTTTCGATAGAAATTCATCCCGGAAAAGTCTCGATTGACACCATGCATCATTTGCGACAATTGGGTTTCAATCGTGTAAGCATGGGCGTACAGGATTTTGACTGGAATGTGCAAAAAGCGGTAAATCGCTACAACAGTTTTCAGGAAATTGCCGAACTGGTTGCGGCGCTTAAACGGGATCAATACCGGTCGATCAGTATGGATCTTATTTATGGTTTGCCCAAACAAAGCGTGTCAGGCTTTCAGCAAACATTGAATAAAATTCTGGATTTATCTCCGGATAGATTATCCATTTTTAATTACGCCCATATGCCACATCTTTTCAAAAGTCAGGCTTTGATTCGCACCGAAGATTTACCTGATGCTGCAGAAAAAATGGACATTTTACACATGGCGATTCAAACCCTGGAATCTGCCGGTTACGTTTATATAGGTATGGATCATTTCGCCAAACCGGAAGATGATCTGGTGATTGCACAAACACAGGGAAAATTACATCGGAATTTCCAGGGCTACTCCACACACAGTGATTGCGATTTATTAGCACTGGGCGTTTCCTCCATCAGCATGATCGACAATATTTATATTCAAAATGTAAAAGATATTCAAAACTACCAGATGAAATTGGATGCAGGATTGTTGCCTATCGCTAAAGGATTCACGCTAAATGAAGAAGACAGACTGAGACGTTTTGTTATCAATCAATTAATTTGCCAGCTACAACTGGATTATGCTGACGTGGAAAATTTTTTCGGCGTGGATGCCAAAACACATTTTCGTTACCAACTTCAGGAGTTGGAGCAAATGCAAACAGACGGACTTTTAATCTTGGACGATAAAGGCATACGCGTGACTAATGCAGGCCGTTTGTTGATTCGACGGATTTGTATGGTATTCGATGAATATTTGCCTCAAAACAATTTGATTCGATATTCAAAAATCATGTGAAGCTTCTGCTTGCATCAAACATGATTTAATTTGTCCGGCATTTTTTTAATAGTATAAATATCAAACCGACTGGATTTTCCTTCAAGCTGATAGGAAGGTGTTTGATTATTTAAAAAGGGGGCCTTGCGCGGACGCTTCACCACTACACGATAATTCACTTTGGATAATGCCAAAGGTAACAACTGATCAGCATCATCGTCCTTACCCACCAACGAATGAAATGCGAGCATTTCTTTTTTGACTTCTGCTGATTTTTCTCTTTCCGGAAACATAGGATCGAGATAAATCACATCGGGATAATTGTCTGCCGTCAGCGATGACAAATAATGGTGGCTGGATTCCTGAAATAATTGCATACGATTCATTATCGCTAACAATTCAGGATCATGTTCTTGTGCAAATGTTTGGGCGCGCTGCAATCCATTTTCCAATAAACAATGCACCACAGCGGACCGCTCGATCATGGTGACACTGGCACCTAAACTGGCCAACACAAAACTGTCTTTTCCCAGCCCGGCAGTTGCATCCAGAATACGAGGGTACACACTTGATTTAATACCTACTGCTTTAGCAATCATTTGCCCTTTACCACCACCAAACTTACGCCTGTGATCAACGGCGCCTTCTGTAAACTCCGCAAAAACAGGGCCAGGAACTTTTCGACCTGTTTGCTGCAGAATTATTTTTTTATCATCGACAATCAGAACAAATTCGTGCGAGCAGATTGTCTCAGCAATCTGCTCGCCTAAATAATCACAGGATAATTCCGTTGACAGTTTTTTTGCCCGCAATTCGTCCTGATGTTTGTTGGCAATTATTGCGATATGAATCAATTCAGACATAACTTTGTTACAAAAATGGCGTCCGTGCCAGTATAAATTATTTTTCCATAGTAAAGCGAAGCCTTTCACGAAGACCAAACATTTTCACAGGATTGCCAACATCATCTGACTTGGGTTTATATTTCCATCTCGCCACTGCTTTCAAAACAGCAGAATTAAATATTTTTGCTGGCTCGGCATAAACAATTTGAATATTTTCAGTCGTTCCCGTTTCAGTTACATCAAATACCACATCCACATACCCTTCTATACCTTTAACTGTCGCCGCATGAGGATAAATAGGTGCGAACTTAACTATTGGTAATGACTGTGCATTCATGGAAAATCCTGGCACTTTAGGCGGATCAATAATTACAGGGTCAACCGGAATGCTTATACCTGGATCAACATTTGGCGTGATAGGTTCATAAGGTGTAGGTGGTACAGTATGAATAATCGGTTTAACTGGCGCAGGAACTTCAGCATCAAAAATTGTCGTAATTTTTGGTACAACAAAATTTACCGCAGGTATCGGAGGATTTTTCGGTAGTTCGGCAGGGAGAGTATCGTTCTTTATCAACAAATACATCATATAAAAAAGCGACATAGTCATCACAACACCAAAGCAGATAGCGAGAATTTTTTTGATGAAATCCGCTATATCCAGTGTTTCGTATAAATTTACTGACATTGAAGAAGTGTTCATAATTTTCACCTGTGTTAATAATTGAAAGTTTTGATCATTTCCGGGCAACACTAACCCCTACCCGGTGAGGGCATTGCAAATCAATTAAAAAAGGGAGAGTTAAACTTTACCGCTTTCGGCGGTGATCAAGTCTGAAATGAAATTCCTGCTTTATAGAAGTATATTGTGTTGAGTGATGATTCCATTTGAATCGCGATTGTTTTATTGCATGAATGATTGCAGCATCAAATATTCCAGCAGGGTTTGATTCCAATATTCGCAAATTTTTTGCGTAACCATTGTCATCCAGATAGAACTCAACTTTGACATTACCTGTGATACCTTTTTTCAAGGCATGATCAGGATAAACCGGCCTAGTCGATGTGATAGCGGTATAAGACGCTGAGGAGTTTGCAGTGGAGGTCGAGCTGTCTTCACCTATTACAATTCTTGAATCAATATCGGTTTTATCGATTTTATAATGATTTTTATATTCCTCCATAATATCAGAATTCGCTTTTTCTTTTGGCGGCATTACTCTGGTAACCAATACCGGTTTTGGTTGCAATTCGAATTGATCTGCTACCGATAAAGCCTGTTCTGCCGATACCAGATTGTCATCCTGCTCTTGCGGTTCGATTACTTTCGCCCAGGAAAAATTGAATAATTTGACTTGATGATCAAATGGTTTTTCAGGATAAAAATTTATCCTGTCAACAGAAGCCAATATCACAACAAATAATATTCCGATCAAAACCGGGTACTGAATAGATTCCGACTTAACGGCTTGTCGAGGTCTTTTAATATCCAACACCGCCATAATGCGTTGATAAATTTCTGAATGGCCCGATCCATGATTTGCCCCGTGACCCGACATAGGAACCACAACGGCGGACGCATTTTCAGAATGATCAGCCAATTGCAACAAATGCTCTGCATATTGCACATGTTTTTCACCCATACGATAAATCAAATCGTCACATGCAATTTCAGACGAAACCGAAATCTTGCGAGCCATCCACCATAATGGAATCAAAAACCAAAAGATTGCGCATGTCATCCTGACAACTAACAAACTTAATGCATCGTAGCGATAAACATGCCCCAACTCATGCATCAGCACACTGATTTTTTGATCGCTGCTCCAGGCAATATAATTGTTTGGCAATAAAATTCTGGGATTCCAAATGCCCCATACACAGGGCGAACTCAACTCTCGACTGCTGGAAATTCTGACTTTACGATTAATTCCAAATAAATGTTTAATTTCATGAGCCAAAGCCAATGTTTCTGCATCTTCAACCGGAGATGATCGGCTGTAGATTTTCCAAACTTGAATAAAACCAATTAGCAAATAAAACATGATTGAAGTGGAAACAAAAAGATACACAGCCAAAACAACCTGCCACAAAAGCGCTGGCACAGTGGTATAAGAAGTCTTGATTAAATATTCACGCCAGGAAAAAGGCAGGTTATCGAACAAATAGACTCCGAAGGGAAAGTTCCAGGTCATTTCAGGAGTGAAATATGAACTCACGGGCAAGATTAATAATGACGCTATGCCCATCATCAAACAAAAATGCTTCAGGGCTGCTGAACGATTACGCAAACATATATAAAGTATTATCACCAGAATAATTAACATCATGGGTTTTATTAACCCGGTGATCACTATTGTTGCCAAATCCGGACCCTGCATAAGCCTATCCTCAATCTTGTTTCGCTTTTTCAATCGCAGCTTGCAATTCAGTAATTTCTTCCCGGGTTAACTTTTTATTTTGCATGCCCAACAATGCATTCACCGCCGCCGCTGTCGATCCACCAAAAAATGTTTTCACCATTTTTTCCAAGGCTGAAACGCGCGCAACTTCCTGTTCAATTACAGGGAAATAAATATAGCGTCCGGATTCATCCCGAAAACGCACTATGTCTTTTTCGACCAACTTTGCGAGTAGTGCGCGCACGGCTGAATAACTCGGCGCATCCGGAATAGCAGCTTTGATGTCCTGCGCAGAAAGTTCTCCTGCTTCAAACAAGGCATCCATAATCTGACGCTCACGTTTACTTAACTGCAAATCGACTGGTTTGTTGCTTTTCATAGAAATAGAGCCTGTAAATGGAGATCTTTCAATAAGTGCTAATTTTTTAGCACCATGCTACTAAATTAGCATGCCGAAATAATAAAGCAAGC
>CAMLRJ010000118.1 GCA_946482345.1 uncultured Cellvibrio sp. | reverse complement strand
ATAACCGACTGGCCGCAGGCCCGATTGTCAGTTTTATTTTGTGGCATTTGGCGGGGCGAAAAAACGCTGTTGATCCTGGACATGCACAGAGAACTTTATTATGGAATATTCAATCTGCCAATTGGGATTCGCAATTATTAAATTTGTTTTCAATTCCGCAATCCGTCTTGCCTGAATGTCATTTTCATCAAGATAATTTTGGACAATTCATTTTAAATCAACATGCAATTGATTTTCGTGTTTGTGCGCGTGATCAGGGAGCATCGCTGTTTGCAAATGGTATGCCCGATAAAAATACGCTTTACATTAATGTTGGTACAGGTGCTTTTATTCAGCGAATTTCACAGGATAAAAATCCTCCGCAAGGTTTATTAATCAGTCCGCTGTGGATTAGCCAAAATGCAGACGATAATCTTTATGCCTGGGAAGCGACTGTGAATGGTTCGGCTGCAGCAATTCCATTTATTGAGCAGGAATCGGGATTGCAAATCACACCGGAAATTATTGCACAGGCATTATCCATTCCATTGGGTACTGAAGATTATTTGATCAACACTCAAGGTGGTTTGGGCGCACCCTTTTGGCGAACAGATATTGAGTCCCGATTTTCAGGTTTGTTATCACCTCTACAACAAGTTGCTGTTTGGTTGGAATCGATTTTATTTTTGTTGATAGTGAACTTGCAAAAGATGAATGCAGATAAGAGTTTGACGAAGATCCATTTCAGTGGAGGCTTCAGTCAATCGGATAAGTTTTGTCAATTATTGGCGGATTTAACCCGGTTGCCGGTCAATGTCAGTGAAAATCCGGAAGCCAGCTTGCAAGGTATTGCTTATCTCACTGCTGATCGGCCTGGTAACTGGAATTGTTCAGCCAGTGCACAATTATTTGTGCCGACACTACAAGAAGGCTTGTTGCAGAAACGTTTTGCATCCTGGTGGCTGGAGATGAGAAAAGTTTTGGGGTCGTGAAAATCAATAGTTTTCAAAAAATGTAAAGCTGGGTTAAATAATTTTATGTTTTCGAATCCGCCTATAATTACAGGTATGATGATTCGTCACAATTTCAGAGAACAATTCATGAAATACGCCATAATTTTTGCATCGATTCTCTTTACTGCAAATGCATTTGCACAGAGTGATAAACCTGTCGATGTCATAGTGCAGCCAGTTGCTTTGATTCCAATACAAACTGAATTGGAAGCCATAGGGAGCTTGCATGCTAATGAGTCGATTGAAATTACAGCCAATCTCAATAAGAAAATTACCGGTATTAATTTCCATGATGGTCAACGAGTCAGATCCGGCCACATTTTGGTAGAAATGACCAGTCATGAGGAGCGCGCATTGTTGGCTGAAGCCAGAGTGAACTCGGAAGAAGCAAAAAAACAATGGGAACGTGTTGATGCTTTGGCAAAAAGCGGTGCAGCATCACAATCATTGTTGGATCAACGTTTGCGTGAATACGAAGCCGCCCAAGCTAGATATAAAGCTCTGGAATCGCGCTTGAAAGACTTATTATTACAGGCACCTTTTTCCGGTGTTGTCGGGTTGCGACAAGTCAGTGTCGGGGCTTTGGTTTCTCCTGGTGATGTGATCACGACGTTAAACGATGATTCCAAAATGAAATTGGATTTCACTGTGCCATCGATTTATCTCAGCAGTCTTTCAAATGGTTTAAGTGTTAAAGCAAAAACACGGGATCTTAATAATAAAATATTGGTTGGAAAAGTTTCCAGTGTTGATAATCAAATTGATCCGGTTACCCGTGCAATTAAAGTGCGCGCTATTTTGGAAAATCCCGATTACGAATTAAAGCAAGGCATGTTAATGGAGGTAACATTGCAAACTAAACAGAGGCAATCTCTGGTTATTTCCGAAGCCGCATTAATGCCATTGGCCAGTAACAATTTTGTATTTATTGTTAAAGAATCGGCAGAAAAAAAAATAATTGTAGAAAGAAAAAAAATAGAAATAGGTCAGCGTCTTGTAGGTTCAGTTGAAGTGATTTCCGGATTGGAAGAGGGAGATAAAGTTGTTACACACGGTGTGCAAAAACTACGTGCGGGCCAAGCTATTAAAATATTATCCGAAGAAAAACCGGCTTCAGTAACCCCTGTCGAATCACATCTTTCTGATTTGATCCCGACTGAAAAAACTGAGGCCAAATTATTATGAAATTATCCGATGTTTCCATTAAGCGACCGGTATTTGCGTCAGTTATTTCAATACTGTTAATTGCATTTGGATTGGTTTCATTTGAACGATTAACCTTGCGCGAATACCCTAATATTGATCCTCCGGTTGTTTCCATTCGCACCAATTATCCCGGCGCTGCTGCACAAATTGTTGAAACGCGTGTAACCAAAGTTATCGAAGATCGTATTTCAGGTGTTGAAGGTATTCGCTACATAGAATCATCCAGCGAAAACGGTGTATCCAATATCACGGTGCAATTTGAAACCGGACATAACATGGATTCTGCTGCAAATGATATTCGTGACAGAGTGGCACGTGCCTTAGGCAATTTACCGGATGAAGCCGATCCACCCGAAGTACAAAAAGTCAGTTCGGATGAAGATGTTATTCTGTGGTTTAATTTCGAAGGTGAAGGCATGACTATGCCGGAGCTAACTGATTATGCACAGCGTTATCTGGTGGATCGTTTTGCAGTAGTTGATGGTGTTGCGCGTGTGCGAATTGGTGGCGAACAACGTTATGCCATGCGTATTTGGTTAGATCGGCAAGCACTGGCTGCACGCGATCTCACTGTGAATGATGTTGAAACAGCATTGCGCTCGGAAAATATTGAATTGCCTGCCGGTAGTATTGAATCGCTTGAACGGCAATTTACTTTGCGTATGGCGCGTTCTTACAAAACGGTTGATCAATTTTCGCAATTAGTCGTCAAGCGTGGTGATGATGGACATTTAATTCGTTTGGCAGATATTGCAAAAGTTGAAAAAGGTACTGAAGAAGATCGCAATTTATTTCGCGGCAACGGTACTACGCAAGTGGGCATTGGAATTGTCAAACAGTCAACCGCTAACACTATTGATGTGGCGCGAGGTGTAAAAGCCGAGCGCGATATGATCAATGCCAATTTGCCCAAAGGCATGAGTCTGGAAGACAGTTACGATAGTTCCATATTTGTCGAACGCGCAATACACGAAGTGTATATCACCATTGTTATTGCCATTTTTATGGTGATTCTGATGATTTATTTATTTCTGGGCAGCGTTCGTGCAATGTTAATTCCGGCAGTTGCTGTTCCTGTTTCCATCATCGCAACTTTTATTGTGCTGGCGGCCATGGATTTTTCAGTAAATATGTTAACGCTGCTGGCATTGGTGTTAGCGATTGGTTTGGTTGTGGACGATGCGATTGTGGTATTGGAAAATATTGTCCGTCATATAGAAGAAAAAAAGAAACCGCCGTTGCTCGCTGCTTATGATGGTGCCCGTGAAGTCGGATTTGCTGTTATAGCGACAACTCTGGTGTTGGTTGCAATATTTGTCCCTATCGTATTTTTGAAAGGCGATATAGGCAGATTATTTTCAGAATTTGCCATTACCATGGCTGCTGCAGTCGGGTTTTCTGCGCTGATAGCACTAACCTTGTCGCCCATGTTGTCTTCAAAAATTTTACCTCCTGCAGGTCAGCGAAGCCGATTGGTGGAAAATATTGATGATTTGATGTTGCGTTTGCGAAAACAATATCAAACTTCTATTTTATTTTGCATTACCCATAAAAAATGGGTGAGTCTGTGTTTTGTATTGCTGATTGCATTAAGTGGCTTTCTTGCTTTTAAAATTCCGTCTGAATACGCTCCCAGAGAAGATAGAGGAACATTTTTTGTGATGGTGAATGGTCCCGAAGGTGCCAGTTACGCCTACATGGAAGAATATATGAATGAAATTGAAAGCCGGATGATGAAGTATGTTGATTCCGGAGAAATCACTCGAATGATGGTGCGTGCTCCGCGCGCGTTTGGAGCGATTGAAAGTTTTAACAGCGGGATGATTATTGCAGTAATGAATGATTGGAGTTTGCGTCGCAATTCATTTGTGGTGATGGATGAAATCCGTCAGAAATTATCTGACTTACCTGGTGTTTCGGCAGTTCCTGTTATGCGTCAGGGATTTGGTTCGCAAGTACAAAAACCGGTTCAATTTGTGTTGGGCGGTGGTACTTATGAAGAGCTGGGACAATGGCGGGACATTTTGTTGGAAAAGTTGGAAAAAGATAATCCGGGATTAATTGGAATTGATTGGGATTACAAAGAAACCAAACCGCAAGTTGAAGTGATGATTGATACCAATCGTGCTGCTGATTTGGGAGTCAGTGTGAATAATATTGGTCGAACATTGGAAGCTATGTTGGGTTCACGTCGTGCGACAACTTATATTGATGACGGTGAAGAATACGATGTGATTTTACAAGGTGCCCGCGATGAACAGCGCACAATTGGCAGTTTGCAAAATATGTATGTTCGATCAGAACATTCAGGAAAATTAATTCCTCTTTCAAATCTGGTCACTGTAAAAGAAGTGGCAGATGCCAGCCGATTAAATCGTTACAACCGTATGCGTTCGTTAACTATCGATGCCAATTTGTCTAACGATTTAACACTGGGTGACGCTTTGGCGCACTTGAATAAACTGGCACACGAACATTTACCCGCAAAAGTCATTGTGGATTACCGCGGCTTGTCGAGAGATTTCCAAACAGCAGGCAATTCAGTGATGTTTATTTTT
The DNA here is from genome assembly GCA_946482345.1 of uncultured Cellvibrio sp. The sequence goes on along the minus strand of CAMLRJ010000118.1, from coordinate 3,814 downwards.
CTTCTGGGAATTCTGGTCACCTTTTTAGTGCTGGCTGCACAATTTGAAAGTTATATTCATCCATTTGTGATTATGTTAACTGTACCATTAGCGATTTTGGGTGGGCTGATTGGTTTATTTATTACGGGGAGTACATTTAATCTTTATTCGCAGATTGGTTTAATTATGCTGATAGGATTGGCAGCAAAAAATGGGATTTTAATCGTTGAATTTGCCAATCAATTGCGTGACAGAGGCGTTGAGTTTACGGAATCCTTATTGGAAGCTGCATCTGCGCGTCTGCGCCCCATTTTGATGACCAGTTTAACGGCGGTTGCGGGTGCAGTTCCTTTGGTAATTGGTTCTGGTGCTGGTTCTGAAACCCGTTTTGTTATTGGTGTTGTTGTGATCTCCGGTGTATTGATCGCTACCTTTTTAACACTGTTTTTTGTTCCGGTGGCTTATCATCTATTGGCAAGAAATACCGGATCACCCGGCGATGTTGCCAGAAAGCTGGACAATCAGTTGGAAAATTATCGATAATCCGCCAAATAATTAATGATCGAATATTGAATAAAAATGAGATATTTACTGTGAGATATTTACTGATTGGTGCAGTGTTTTTAATGGCGGCTTGCAATTCAAAAATGTCGGCCAGATCAGATAGTACAATCTGGCCGATTAATTCTTTAACCTCTATTGCCGGATTGCCAACACAAACTGAAGGTAATCCGCAATTAATCACTACACATGAATCTGTTCGCTTTGATGGTGATGGTGACAGATTATTGGTAGATAATAACCCTCTGGCAGGTGCCAAAGAATTTACCGTAGAAATTATTTTCAAGCCTTATGATGTTTACCCCCAAAATTGGGAGCCGCGTTTTTTCCATATTGAATCGGCTGATAATCCTAATCGCCGATTAACGATTGAGTTGCGATTGAATGATCGAAAACAATGGTATTTGGATGCCTACATCAAATCAGATCATTCAAATTTAACCTTAATTGATTCCACTAAAGTGCATCCGATTGGTGAGTGGTTTCATGCGGCCATAACCTACAAAGACCAACATTTCGTTTCATTTGTTAACGGCGAAAAAGAATTGGAAGGGAAGGTGGAATATTTGCCAATTCCGGAAAATGCAAAAACATCGATTGGTGCCCGCATGAATAAAATTCATTGGTTTAATGGTGAAATCAAAACCATAAGAATTACTCACAGAGCACTTTTACCAAAAGAATTTTTATCAATAGATTAATTTTTCAGGGAGATTTCCATCCCGCTACTATGATGGCTGTTCCCAGTAAGATAACCCCTGCGCCCAGCCAGTCATAAATTGACAACTTTATGTTATCAACCCAATACAACCAAACCAAAGCGATTACAACATAAACTCCACCATAAGCAGCATATACACGCCCGCTGGCAGCCGGATGTAAAGTTAACAACCAAACAAAAAGAGCCAGACTTAACGCCGCTGGAAGTAATAATAAAATAGATCCTCCTTTACGCAACCAAAGATAAGGCAGAAAACAACCTATTATTTCCGCCAATGCAGTGACAACATAAAGTAAAAATATTTTTAACATGGTGATTTTTCTCGTGATGCAAACGCATCGATAATAGTGCATTCAATTGGGTCTTGCTTGTACAGCCATGGGGATTTAGAAAATTGTTGCCAGTAAACCCAACAAAGCACAAGCCATAATCACTTTAATAATCCCCATCTTGAAGCGAAATAATGCAACAGCAGCCAGTAGTGCGATTGCCACAGAGATCCATTCAAAGTTGCCATCAAATCCTTGAGGCCAAAAAATATGGTAAGCAAAAAATACTGCCAGATTCACAATCACGCCGACAACTGCGGCTGTGATCGCTGACAGTGGAGCTGTAAATTGGATTTTTTTGTGAGTGGTTTCTATAAACGGTGCACCTGCAAAGATAAAAATAAATGAAGGTAAAAAAGTAAACCATGTGACAATTGAAGCGGCAATTGCACCGGCAAGAAATAAATTTTCTGTACCTAATAAAGCTTGCGAATATCCGCCGATAAATCCCACAAATGCGACAACCATTATCAGCGGGCCAGGTGTTGTTTCGCCCAGCGCCAAGCCGTCAATCATTTGTGTGGGGGTTAACCATCCGTATTGCGTTACTGCTCCCTGATACACATAGGGTAATACTGCATAAGCACCGCCAAAAGTTAACAATGCCGCAGTTGTAAAAAACCAGGCCATTTGGGTGAAGCTGTGTTGCCAGCCGAAATAATTCCATAAAAATAAAAATGGTAAAACCCACAAAATCAAGCCGCAAATAATAACGGCAATCAAACCTGAATAAGAAAACAAAGCATGTTTTGGCGTAGGCGTTTGGTCATCAATTAAGGCGGCGCCATAAGATTTTTCTGCGCTGGTATGGTTATTGGTTGCGTTAAAATAGACTGGCCAATAACGTCCGCCCAGATAACCTGTAATTGCAGCAGCCAATACTATGTAAGGGAAGGGGATATGAAATGCAAAAATAGCAATAAAAGCGGCAACACTGATCGACCACAAAAAATTATTTTTTAATGCGCGTGAGCCAATTCGATAGGCCGCATGCAACACAATTGCCGTTACTGCCGGTTTGATTCCAAAAAATATTCCCGCTACCCAGGCTACATTTCCGTAGGCGATATAAATCCAGGAAAGTAAAATCAAAATAAATAAAGACGGTAATACAAATAACATTCCAGCAATAATTCCGCCCCATGTGCGATGCATCAACCAGCCAATATAGGTTGCCAATTGCTGGGCTTCTGGCCCCGGCAACAACATGCAGTAATTAAGTGCATGTAAAAAACGTTGTTCGCTAATCCAGCGGCGACGTTCGACCAATTCCTGGTGCATGATGGCAATTTGCCCGGCAGGGCCACCAAAGCTGATAAAACCCAATTTCAACCAAAACAAAAAAGCTTGCCAAAAACTGATGGCTTGTGGGGCGTTACTTTTTTCTTCAGTCATCTTTGAATCTACTTTTGATCAAAATTTATTTTACGTATCAGCATAATCGGGTGCCCCATTTCGATAGCGCCTTCAAAATATTCTTGTCCGATTAATTGAGGCGACACATTGGTCCAGCCATAACTTTGTTGACCACAAGTGGCTGTCACTTTACCCAAGGCCAAGTCACCCTTTTGGATGGTATTGCCATCGCTGACTTTGGCGTAGCCTTGAGGGAGTGGATGCATGTTATTTTCCTGAAAAATTGTTTTGCAGATTTTGCAAGATCACATTCACTTTTGCCAAAGTTTCTTCGTACTCTTTATCACAGATTGAATCGGCGACTATGCCGCCGCCGCCCCAACAATGAATATTATTTTTATCGCAAACCACAGTGCGAATGGCGAGGTTGGTATCCATTTGCCCATCAACGCTTATGTAACCAATGCTGCCGCAGTAAATCGAACGTTGGTGTGGTTCCAGTTCTTCGATAATTTCCATGGCGCGGATTTTGGGTGCGCCGGTAATGCTGCCGCCGGGGAAAGCGTCACGCAGTAAATCTACAGGGCTGGATTCGGGTTTTAATTTTCCGGTGACGGTACTGACCAGATGATGCACGTTGGCGAAACTTTGCAATTCGCATAAATGAGGCACCTCAACTTGCGTTGCGTGTTTGCTCAAATCGTTTCTGAGTAGATCCACAATCATCACGTTTTCAGCACGATTTTTTTGGCTGGATTGCAACCATTGTGCATTTCTCAAATCCTCTTCCGGCGTTTTTCCGCGAGCGATTGTGCCTTTGATTGGTTTGGTTTCGATTTTGTCGCTGCGTAATTGAAGAAATCGTTCA
>CAMLRJ010000117.1 GCA_946482345.1 uncultured Cellvibrio sp. | reverse complement strand
AGATTCTTTTTATTATTGCCTGTTGCTTTGGCCTGTTTATGGCGTGGGGTATAGGCGCTAACGATGTATCCAATGCCATGGGAACATCGGTGGGTTCACGCGCTTTGACCATGAAACAAGCCATCATTATTGCGATGGTATTTGAGTTTGCCGGTGCTTATCTTGCCGGTGGTGAAGTCACCGAAACCATCCGCAGTGGCATAGTGGATGTAGCAGTGATGACGGATCATCCTGATTTATTTGTGTATGGAATGCTGGCCTCACTTTTGGCAGCAGGCACCTGGTTATTAATCGCCAGTATTCTGGGCTGGCCAGTTTCCACTACTCACTCGATTGTTGGCGCCATTATTGGTTTTGCCGCTGTCGGTGTGTCGGTGGATGCCGTTCAATGGAGCCAGGTTTGGGTTATCGTCAGTAGTTGGGTCACATCACCATTGATTGCAGGTGTAATGGCATTCTGGATTTTCCGCTCAGTGCAATATCTGATTCTGGATACTGAAGATCCTTTCGCCAATGCCAAACGATACATCCCCTTCTACATGTTTGCCGTGGGTTTCTTCCTGTCAATGGTCACCATTTTGAAAGGTTTGAAATACGTTCTTAAATCGCACCACATAGAATTCAGTTTTCTGCAGGCCATGGGCATAGCCACCATTATCGGCCTGATCGTTGCCGGTATAGGCATGTTCTTGCTCAGCCGCATTAATCAGGATAAAGATGCCGACAAAAACAACCGCTTCTCCAGTGTTGAGCGCGTCTTTGGTGTACTGATGATTTTCACCGCTTGCTCAATGGCTTTCGCCCACGGCTCAAATGACGTAGCCAACGCCGTTGGCCCAATGGCCGCCGTCATCAGCGTAATTGATACAGGTGTTGTCGGCGCCAAAGCCGCCGTTGCTCCCTGGATTTTATTACTGGGCGGAGTAGGTATAGTGATCGGCCTCGCTACTTATGGCTACAAAGTCATGATCACCATCGGTAAAAAAATCACCGAACTCACGCCAAGCCGTGGCTTCGCTGCTGAAATGTCCGCCGCCGCAACTGTGGTCATTGCATCCGGAATCGGTTTACCCATTTCGACTACTCACACATTGGTAGGTGCTGTATTGGGTGTTGGTTTGGCCCGCGGAATCGGCGCGTTGAATCTCGGCGTCATTGGTGGAATTTTCGCATCCTGGGTAATCACTTTACCCGCAGGCGCCGGTTTATCGATTTTGTTTTTCTTTTTTTTCAAAGGTGTGTTTGGTTAATAAATTTTTAACTACGCATAAATGAAAAGCCCGATTCGTTTGAATCGGGCTTTTTGTTTGTGCAAATGCTATGGTAATAACACTGAATTTAACTTACACAATCTATTGATATGAAGCAAAAGTTATCGATCAGGGTAAATCACTTTGCAGCCAAAACTATTGATGTTGTTAGTGGAAGCGACAAAGAAAATCTTGGCATAGCGCTGTTGGTTTTAATTTTTTCAGGCGCAATGATGTATGCAGGAATGGGAACACATTCGTTGCTGGTTATTATGTCTGGAATTCTGTTTATTGCTGGTTTACTTATGCTTCTGATTGAATTGTTTGCTGTAGTGAAAAAAATATTTTCGAAAAATAACGAGCCTTAATCTGCAAACATTATCCAATTTAACCAAGCCCCTCAGCATCACAACCAATGCTTTATGCGACATTCGATCAAATTTCACCCCAAATGCTGAAAGAAGCTTCGCTAAATCACGAAGACTACTGTAAGATCCCTGCACTCCCTTCCCGGTCGGTAATGACTCGATTTCTTTACGACAGCGCAGGTTTGCTGAATAACACTATTCCACAGTAAAAATCCGAAAGCTCAAGTCGTAATGGTGATAGCGATTTGAGTCAATTTTATTTCACCACTAAAGAAGAATGTCATATGAGTAAAGGTACAGTTAAGTGGTTTAATGCAGACAAAGGTTTTGGCTTCATTACTCCTGATGATGGAAGCAAAGATTTGTTTGTTCACCATTCAGAGATTCAAGCAGGTGGCGGTTTTGCGACCTTGAATGAAGGCCAGAAGGTTGAATTTCAAGTAGGCCAAGGTCAAAAAGGCCCGTGCGCGAATAAGGTGCACACCCTCTAAGTATTCAAACAAAAGTCAATTGGGAGCAAGCCCGGTCAAACCATCAGGCCTTATTCCCGATTGATTTTTTACTATCCAATCCCTTCAACAGAATAAATCGCTATTTTAGTGTTTGTGCTTCTTAAAAAATCTCTGCGGTAATCCCCCGTTTTATCTGCCAGCCCCATCTGTACTTTATTGCAATAATGAAATCTTCCTGCTTCAGGATTGCTGATGCTTTTGGATGAATTTTTTTATATAGTGGCGACCATTTTTCACGAAATGATATTAAAGATAATAGAAAATTTGTTATGTACTTCACCGTTGAATCAGCCAAATAAAAACAAGGAATCTACGTCCATGATTGTTTATGACCGAACCACAAAAAATTTTACTCCCTCTACTCTGGCCTGCACTCTTGTACTGATTGCCATAACCCTGCCTGGTATTGTCTATGCAGCTGCGCCAAGCGCGGTGAATGATAATCGCAGCATTCCGGTTAATACCAATATCACACTGAATTTAATCAGTAATGACTTCGATTCTGATGGTGATGCAATAGCGGTGATTGGTGTTTCATCTCCAGGTAACGGAACTGCAGCCCTGAATCCTGACGGCAGTGTTGTCTATACACCCAATCCTGATTTTCAGGGTGTCGATACATTTACTTACACCATTCAGGAAACACAAACCCAGGAAGCACTCACAGCTACCGCGACAGTCACAATTAATGTGACCGGTAGTAATTTCGTCAATGCATCAACCGGTGATAATAATCGCAGCCTTGCAGTAGCCATGGATCAGGTGTGTACCCAATTAAGAGAAATTTCCGATAGTGAATTAGGTTCAGGGCGTCGTAATTTATTGGAACGCTGTAATGCACTTGATGCACTCGCCGAGAATGATCCGGATGCAGCTAACGAAGCGCTCAGACAAATTGCACCGGAAGAAACTATTGCATTAATGCGCGTCACTTCTGAATCCACTCGCACACAAACATCAGCTGTATCCCAGCGTATTGGCCAATTACAAACAGGCAATAATCGTTTCACATTAAATGGAATGGTGTCCCGAAACCAACCATCAGGTGGAGGTGCGGGCGATGAAGAACCTATCTGGTCGGCTTTAGGATTTTTTGCCAGTGTGCAGCATCAAGCAGCAAAAAGAGATACCAGCGATTTGGAATCCGGCTACAAATCATCAGGTAATACACTGACTTTTGGTATTGATTATCGTCTGAATGATGATTGGGTAGTCGGTGGTGCGATGGGCTTTAATCAAAATGATCTGGATTACTCGGGACAAAATGGCAACCTCGAAAGCGAAGCCACCAGTTTTATTATTTTCAATTCCTACAGCATGGAATACTCATCACTGGAAACACAATTGGGTTATACCTTTACCTCATTTGATTCACTGCGCAGGGTTCAATATAGCGAAGGTGAAACACTGGTCAGCGACACTATGCGCGGCTCTACAAATGGATCACAACTTTTATTTAATTCCCAATTCCAATGGGAATGGAATAAAGGTGCACTGACGCTTTTTCCTTTCGTTCGTTTTGATTACCTGCAAAACAATGTTGATGCTTACGGTGAAAATGGCAACGGCGGTTTACCTATGATGATTGGTAAACAATCTACCGAGCAGCTTACGCTGGGTGCAGGCATGGAAACGACTTATGTATTCAATAGAAATTGGGGCGTGCTGATTCCAACACTGAAACTGACCATGCTCAGCGAAGTCAATTCAGGTTTTGATCCGGTCGCATCTCAATTTGCTTATGATACTGATCCGGAAAATACCTTTGGTTTGCAAAATGATGGCGAAGATAAATCTTTCTGGCAAATATCCGCAGGCTCTTCTTTCATTTTTAAACGAGGCCTGTCAGGTTTCGTCCAATACCAAAAAATAATTAATTACGACAACTTATCGGCCTATCAGGTTCAGGGAGGGATTCGTTATGAATTCTAATTTTTTGAAATTTTTCAACACAAATTATCTTGTATTATTTTGCATAACTCTGAGTTTGGCATTAACCGGTTGTGGCGGTGGAAATCCATCCAGTACATCTACCGACAATGACCTGCCCTCACCGGTTGCCGGTGGTATTGATGGCGAAGTGTTGGTGCCGGGCCCCAGCGGAGAAAATCCGGTGTCGCCTTCAACACTGGAATTATTACCGCAAATTTCCGTTGGTCAGCGACAATTGGCTGATCCCAATGTGTTATTAAATTTAAGAGGCACAGTCACCGCTGCTGCAGGTTCGCAAATCGTCAAAACACTTTGGACACAAGTCAGCGGACCAACAGTCATCATTCCATCACCGCTGGAATTGGAAAATATTATTTTGCTGCCGGATGTGAATGTAGCAACGACGCTGGAGTTCCGTTTAACTGCACAAGACAGTGAAGACAGAATTAATTCTGCCACTCTCTCTATTTTCGTAAAACCTGTACCGACTTTTGTGAAAGTGATTGGCGGTGTGTTTAATGAAAAAGATAAAATTGCCACATTTAAAGTTCAATTAAATGCTCCTGGCACATCACCCATTAGTGTTTCTTACGTGACACAGGATGGAACAGCAACCAACGCAGATTACATTCCTGTTTCCGGTGAAATGACGTTTGCGCCCGGTGAAGTATTAAAAGAAATTCCCGTGACTCTTATTGATGACATCAACGAAGAAATTGATAAAAGTTTTAGTTTGCAAGTCACTGCAATTGATGGAACTGCAACTCATGCCAATCGGGGCGTTGCAATTATTCGTAATGGTGCAGAACCACAACTCCCGCAAACCATTCAATTTGCAACCAGCAGTTCTGCAAGTGTTTATCTCTACCAACAATTGACCAACACATTAAATACTGCTGCTGCGCCAGGATCTGGCGACATTATTTATTCTTCTTCGAACACAGCTGTCGCCACTGTCAATGCACAAGGTGTGGTAACCGGTGTCAGTATTGGCAATGTGATTATCACTGCAACAAAAGCAGCAGATGATATTTATTTACCTGCAACAGCCAGCTATAACCTGAGTGTGCTTTTGCAAGGCACTCTTCCTTCCGTTTTTATTGAGCAGCAAGATGGTTATGCAATACAACTGGGCGACACACTTGATCTTCAGGGTTACGCAAATGATCAGGAAGATGGCGCACTGCCAACGCAAGAACAAATTAATCAAAGCGCAGCAACAGGCCAACCCATTACCACATTACGCTGGACTTCAAGTATCGATGGATTTTTAGGTTACGGCACATCGCTGGACATCAATACTTTATCCATGGGGACACACACAATTACTTATTCTGCGACAGATAGTCACGGCAACACCGGCACGAGCAGTATTCGTGTTCTGGTGAGCAATATTGCCCCCTATGCTTTTGCCACTGCCTCATCAACTTATTGCCCGGATGCTGAATCAGATTTGCATTGCTATTATCCTTATCGCGTTAATGATTACAGCGTGAGTCACGAGTTAGGTGGTTTGCAAAGCTGGGTCAATAATAATACGGTTTCTTTACCGCAATGGGTCGAACTCACCTGGTCATCCGCCGTAACCATTAACAGCGTCGATATTTTCACAACCGCTGACTATATTATTCGCGATTACGATATTGAATATTTGAATGGTCAAACCTGGACACTGCTTGTATCTATCACTGATAACAATCAATTGCATCGCGCGCACGCAATACCGACTATCACCACAAGCAATTTGCGCGTTGTCGCCAGAAGAGGTTCGTTGGCACAATCGACGCATGCCAGGATCAACGAGATTGCGGTATTTGGTATTGCACCTTTTTCGCAAGAATGATTGGGTAAATAAAAAAGTATAATTTCATTCATGGCAAGCATAGAATTATCTGGCTGACTCAAGCGGATAATTCTATGTCGTTCAACACCAATCTTTATAAAGACCAACTGACACAACTGGTTGCCAAGCCCTCCGTCAGTTGTGCAGTCGCCAAATGGGACATGCCGAATTTACCGGTTATTGAATTGCTGGCCAATTGGTTTGGTGATGCAGGATTCAACACCCGAATCATGCCACTGGCACAAACTGGCAAAGCCAATTTGATTGCCACTTTAGGTCAAGGCGATGGCGGATTAGTCCTGGCAGGCCACAGCGATACTGTTCCTTATGATGAAAACCGTTGGCAATCCGATCCATTCACACTAATTGAAAAAAACCAAAAACTTTATGGATTGGGTGCAACCGATATGAAAGGGTTTTTCCCCATCATATTGCAAGCAGTACAACCATATTTGCAAAAGACGTTTAAACATCCATTAATTGTATTAGCCACTGCAGATGAAGAAAGCAGCATGAGTGGCGCACGTGCATTGGCTAAACAAGGAATTGCAGGTAACACACCTCGTTATGCCGTTATTGGTGAACCCACCGAATTAAAACCTATCCGTATGCACAAGGGCATCATGATGGAATGCATTCGTGTGCAAGGAAAAAGCGGACATTCATCCAACCCCGCATTGGGGAAAAATGCATTGGATGTGATGTCAGATGTCATAATCGAATTAAAAAAATTGCGCAACGAATTACAACTGCAATATCACAACTCCGGTTTTGCAGTGCAAACACCTACACTGAATTTAGGTTGCATTCACGGCGGTGATGGTGCCAACCGAATCTGCGGCGAATGCGAATTGCATTTTGATTTACGATTGCTACCCGGCATGGACAACCACCAATTGCGTGACATTATCCAACGAAGACTCAACCCGATTGCTGAAGCCAGCAAAACCGATATTGTATTTTCATCATTATTTGAAGGTGTAGAACCTTTTGCAGAAGATGAAAATTCAGAACTGGTAAAAATCGGCGAGCAACTTTCCGGCCATGCATCTGAAAGCGTCGCCTTCGCCACTGAAGCCCCCTTTATGCAACAACTGAACATGCAAACGATTATTCTCGGCCCTGGCTCAATCGATCAAGCTCATCAACCCGATGAATTTATCGCATTAAATCAACTGGAACCTGCGGTAAAAATTGTTCGGCAGTTAATTGAGAAATTTTGTTTGTAGGACATCATCACTGTAACGACCAAGATAAAATTCAGGCATGCAATAAATTCGGAGCATTAACAATTGAAAAAAATATTGTTGCTAATATTAGGTATTCAATTAACCGCCTGCGAACAAATGGAGCCACCCTCTGCATTCGGCACACTCGAACGCGATCGCATTACGCTATCTGCAACGGCAAATGAAATCATATTGAATCACGCTGTTGTAGAAGGAGCGCAAGTAAAAAAAGGAGATTTGTTATTGAGCCTCGATTCGACTCTGGAATCAGAGCGCGTTAACCAAATGCAAGCTGAGCGAAGCCGATTGGAAGCTTCATTGAATTTTTATAAAAATGGTACACGTCAGGAACAAATAGCCAGCGCCAAGGCGCGTGTACAACAAGCTAAAATAAAATTGGATAATACACAGCGGGAGTTACAGCGTCGCGAGTCATTACGCAAACAGTCTTTGATTTCAGACGCAGAATTGGATCAAGCCAAATTGCAATTTGATTTGGCCAAGGCGCAATTGGATGACAGCCAGCAACAATTTCATGAGTTACAAACCGGAAATCGTGAAGAAATTATTCAACAAGCCGAAGCCGCATTAAAAAATGCAGAGGCTTTATTGGCACAAGAACAAAAAAAGCTGGATGATTTGCAAATCAAAGCAACCCGTGACGGTGTGCTGGAGGATTTTCCCTATGAGGTTGGCGAACGTGTTCCTCTGGGTGCAGTAGTGGCAATTATTGCAGCTGATAGCATGCCTTTTGCGCGTTTATCTTTACCGGAAACATCACTTGCAAAATACAAACTGAACGACACAGTTGATATTTATATCGATGGAATCGAAAAACCTTTTTCCGGAAAAATCCGTTTTATTAGTCCCCGCCCTTTTTTTACACCTTATTTTTCACTGCACCAATCTGAACGCACACGTTTGATGTATAAAATGGAAGTCAATCTGCAAGATGCTGCACAATTGCCAACCGGAATTCCACTGCACATGGAGCTAAAATGACCGAGTGGGTAATTGAAGCGGAGGGCATGTCACGGCAATTTGGTGATTATTTTGCGGTTAATAATCTTGACCTCAAAGTCCCCAAGGGTTGCATTTATGGATTCCTTGGCCCCAATGGTTGCGGCAAATCAACATCGATTCGCATGCTCACCGGTTTACTCACACCCACCAAGGGAAAAATAAAAGTATTAAATTGCGATCTACCACAAGATGCAGAAAAGCTTCGCAATCAAATTGGCTACATGACGCAAAAATTTTCACTCTATGAAAATCTGTCACTTCTTGAAAATCTACAGTTTGTAGCAAAAATTTATAGCCTTGAAAAACATTACGCCAGACAGCGCATTGATGAACTTTTGTCACTCTATCATTTAACCGATAAGAAAAAAGTCATGGCAGGCGCACTCAGTGGTGGTCAAAAACAACGACTGGCTCTGGCAGCTGCTACATTACATAAACCTTCATTATTATTTTTGGATGA
>CAMLRJ010000116.1 GCA_946482345.1 uncultured Cellvibrio sp. | reverse complement strand
CTTCTGCAAAATTTTCACGAACACTGGTCACAGTCGAGGAATAATATTCAGTGTCGGTTAAATTTTTAATTAACAACTTCCATTTCGGGTTAAATCGAACACTATCTGCCTGATAGACAACAGAAAGATCCGTTGTTACATAAGCAGGCATATAAAACACTGTATCAATTTGGTCTGTACTTGATGCATCTGAAACTGTTCGATTGTGAGACTCTCTTTCACCGACATAATTAACACCCACATTAAAAGCCAGCGCATCATTATATTGATGATGAATAAAAAAACTGACTAATTGATCTGCAGCCACATTGGGTTTTTCTCCCGCATAAGGACCTGAGATAAATTCGGAATTAATAAACGACACAGCGCCCATCAAATCCCAACGGGAATTCAACTGCCAGGTGAAATCCATATCAATACCACTAACCCTGACAGAATATAAACCCAAGGATGTCCGCAAAGGTTGGTCAATAACATGATCTACCACATTATCTTTATCAATTTGAAATAAAGATAAACTGGATAAAAATCTGCCATTGTTTAGCAAGGATTTAACACCTACTTCAAACTGATTTGATAATTCGGGATCAACAGCTTCGGAACCCACATCATCCAAATGATAATTGGCTCGTAAGGCTTCACTGTAATTGGCGTACCATGAATAATGGTCAGAGTAACGATAGACAACTCCTAATTGTGAAGATAAATATTCATAGTCCTGCAAATTATATAACTCACCGGAGGTAATATTTTCATATTCGCCTTTCATCAATACCAATCGTGTTCCTGCATTCACTACCCATTGATTATTTAACTCAATCGAATCCTGAATAAAAGCACCATAATCGTCATATAACAATCGCATTTCTTGTGATGACAAAGAACCCAAAGATCGTTCAGGATTAAAAATGTCATTCATGATATTTGCAAAGTAATATTCAAATTCGCTATCAGGCAATAACACTCCTGGAAAAACTCTTCGTTCTTCTACAATATAACCTTTGTATAAATCCTGCTGATGCCAGTCCATCCCCATAATGACATGGTGTTTATAATTTCCTAAATCAAATGAACCTTCAGTGGTCAATCCAAAACGATTAGCCGTTTCATAGCCGGCTTCGTCATACAAACTACGAATAGGTCGAATGTTGTAATAGATATCATCAGCGCCTTCAATGACATCAATTGGAATCAATAGCTGCGCACCAAAAATAAAAACAGTATCAAAGGTCACCTGCGGGTTCACCAAGCCGTTGGTATTGAGTAAAGTATCAACGGCTGTACGAACACCAACACGTTCTTCGTTTAACCAATTATATTTCAACAACAATCGCCAATCAGATGCAAAATAATGGCTAAATTCTGCTGAAAACATTTTCAAGTCCGATGTAAATCCGGCATGTCGTGTACGAATACCATCCGCTAATGTCGCACCAGGAAAAACATCACCATCAGCATCTTCAAATTCGGTAGCTACTACAAAATCACGCGGGTCCGTTTGTTCTGAGTGTTGAAAGTCGTAATGAAAACTAACGTTAGTATCACTTCCTATATGATAAGTTGTAGATGCCGATATCAACTGACGCTGCAAATCATCAATTTCAGCTTCTTCATTTTTTTGTTCCGAAGAAAGGATCAATCGATAATCCAGGTTATCAATCATCTGCACAGGATTATTGAGATCCAGCTGCAGAAGTTGTTTGCCATAAGAACCCACCCCCGCTTCAAAGCGGCCAAAAGATTCTTTTTCCGCGCGCTTCCTGACAAAATTGATCACACCACCCGGTTCCGCTTGCCCATATAAAAGTGTTGATGGCCCTTTTATGATTTCTACACGCTCAATATTGGCAGGCAATATTTTGCTACCCAAACTATCGCCCAAACGAAATCCATCCTGATAAATTGAATGACGGGAAAATCCACGAATATAAACATCATCATTGGAATCATTTAATCCATCACTGGAAGAAATACCACTCGCATATTTGATTGCATCGAACATATCATTCGATTGTTGATCTTCAATTAATGTACGTGGAATCACATTTAAAAAACGCGACGAATCAAAATAAGACATACCTGCCTGTAATTGTGTATTGGTGACTGTGTTATATCGCAGTGGATAATTAAGTCGGCCGATAATATTGATTTCTTCAATAGTATTTTTGTTTTCAATAATCGGGTTTTCTACAGCAACAGGTGACGCATCGGCTTGAGGTTTTTTCTGTAAGAACCAGGATTGGGATTCTGGAATATAACGCGCAATCAAATCTGTATTGGCGAGTAATTTTTGTAGAGCATCATCGATCGCCAATGTGCCAATCACCTCTCCGGTACGCTGCCCTGCAATCAGATTTTGGTCGACAATCAGTGTAATCCTGGCCTGCAACCCGAATTCAATGAGACCACTTTGGATAGGTTGTTCCGGTAAATCGAAGCGCAACATTTGACTGGCCGAAACCCCCAAATGAATCCCTAACAAACCCAATAACAAAACCCTGAGAAAATAATGCTTCATGTCCAGTCAACGAGAGAATAAAAGGGCGCCATTATGCATTCAGATCGACTGAATTTTAAGCGATTCCGCATTTATTTCTTGCGTCCTCCAACACCCTAATATTATTTTTGACTATTTGATCAAAAATTGGCCCATAGAATCAGTTTTTTTCTTATCATTTGTGTATATTGCCCAACCTTACAAAGTATAAAAATGGTCTGCCCTATCCAAATTACCCCACCGGGCAGAATCAACGAAGTCTGGCAGTTATGGGGTACTGCTACCAATAAAAGATCGATAACAATGAACACATCCTCTGCAAATCAAAAATTATCCGTCGTTGAAAAAGTTGGCTATAGCCTTGGTGATTTGGCGGCCAATCTGGTGTTCCAAACTTTCGTGACTTTTATCGCCTACTACTACACCGATGTCTATGGTCTGGCGCCCGACAAGGCGCAATGGGTAATCGGTACTTGTGGATTGTTGGGCGGCGTATTTTTAGCACCGATTATCGGTATTCTTGCGGATCGCACACGAACACGATGGGGCAGCTATCGTCCCTGGGTTTTGTTCTCATCTATTCCTTTTTCTATTCTGATTTTTTTGACATTCAGTACACCCAATCTCGGTGAAACTGGCAAAGTAATTTACGCCTTTTCCACTCTCTTGTTACTCATGTCACTTTATACCGCCAATAATTTACCTTACGCAGCATTAAGTGGCGTACTCACAGGCAACATGGCAGAACGTAACAGTTTATCCAGTTATCGTTTTGTCGCCGTTATGGTTGCACAATTTATTATTCAAGCATTGTTGCGACCATTAGTACTGGTAATGGGTGATGGCAACGAAGCTGTTGGTTTTGAAAAAGTAATGCAGATTTTTGCTATCGCGAGCGTCATTTGTTTTGTGATCACTTTCCTGACAACCAAAGAAAGGATGCAACCTGAAAAATCGGACAGCAGTATCAAACAGGATATTCTGGATCTGTTTCACAATTTGCCCTGGATAATTATGTTGATCTCGGTCGTGCTTCTGTTCATCACACTTGCACTCAAAGGCGGAGCCTATGTTTACTATTTCAAATATTTTGCAGACCCGGTTGCATTGACCCAATTTTTCGACACCATCGGCTTCAATCAGTTGATTAGCAATATTCAAAATATCTGGCCGAATTTTAAATGGCCAAAAGAACCTGATGCATCTGCTTTTGGTTTGTTTAATGGTTCAGGGATTCTGATGATGATTTTAGGTATCGGCTTATCCAAACCACTCGCCGATAAATTTGGTAAACGCAATGTATTTGCAATTGGATTATTTATTTCGACACTGTTCATTTTGATATTTTTAGTGATTCCGCATGACGCTATTGGACTTATGTTCACCTCACAAATTTTGCATGGATTCACATACGGCGTAACAATTCCCTTGTTATGGGCGATGATTGCAGATGTGGCTGATTATTCTGAATGGAAAAATTTCCGTCGCGCTACTGCTATTATTTTTTCTGCAATGATCCTTGGCTTGAAAGGTGGCCTGACGATAGGTGCCAGTGTTTTGGTGGGCTTGCTGGCAAATTATGGTTACGATCGTAGTGCAGCAATACAGTCAACTGAAACAATTGAAGGCATACAACTCATCGTCAGCCTCTACCCTTCAATTCCTTTCTTTATTATTTGTGCATTGATGTTTTTCTACCCAATCCATAAACAAATGGAAACAAAAATCGAAATGGATTTAAACGATCGTCGCAAAGCGGCAGGCAAATAACAGCAGTAACAAGAGATTCATTTTATGGCTGAACAAAAATTACCATCGGCAGAAGTTGCGAAATTAAAATCCCGTGCGATTTCGCAACCTTTGGTTGAACACATTTACACGGCTGATCCATCAGCGCATGTGTTCAATGGCAAGATTTATATTTATCCATCTCACGATATTGAAGCCGGTGTCCCCTTTAACGACAACGGTGATCACTTTGATATGCAGGACTACCATGTCATTTCCATGGATAGCCCAACCAGCGCCGCTGTTGATAATGGTATTGCACTGCATGTAAAAGATGTGCCTTGGGCCGAGCGCCAAATGTGGGCACCCGATGCTGCACACAAAGATGGAAAATATTATTTTTATTTCCCTGCAAAAAAGAAAGATGGCATTTTCCAAATCGGTGTGGCGATTGGTGATTCACCGGTTGGGCCATTTAAACCCGAGCCTGAAGCCATCAAAGGCAGTTACTCGATTGACCCTGCAGTGTTTGAAGATTCTGATGGCAATTACTACATGTATTTCGGTGGTATCTGGGGCGGCCAATTACAAAAATACCGCAACAATATTTACAACGAAAAAAATGAAGAACCGAAAGATCAAGAACCTGCACTGGCACCACGCGTCGCAAAATTAACGACAGACATGAAAGAATTCGCTGAAGTACCACGCGAAGTGATTATTCTGGATGAAGAAGGAAAACAATTATTGGCCTGCGATTATAGCCGTCGTTTCTTTGAAGCTTCATGGATGCACAAACACAAAGGCACTTATTATTTTTCTTATTCAACCGGCAACACACATTTTCTGTGTTATGCCACTGGTGATAACCCTTACGGCCCATTCACTTATCGTGGCCGAATTTTGAACCCTGTCATTGGTTGGACCAGCCACCATTCAATTTGTGATTATGAAGGTAAAACCTATTTGTTTTATCACGATTCTGTTTTGTCTGAAGGTATTACGCACTTGCGTTCAGTGAAGATGACAGAAATTACTTATCGTGATGATGGCAGTATTGTCACTATTGATCCTTATCGTTGAAGTTTGCAAATTCAATAAACTACCCACAAAAATAAAAAGCTGGCAGTTGCCAGCTTTTTATTAAATCAAGCTTGTGTCATTAGTGTTTAATCACAATATTGTCGATCCGAAATTCTGATTGAGTGTCAGGTGATACCAGGCTTCCATCAATTCGCAATGCGACAAATTTTAAATCACTACCGTAAGTGATCTCGGATAAGGGCACAGAAATTTTGTTCCAGTCATCCGGTTTCATATTCGCTACAGTGAATGTTGAATTCGGTATATCTATCGGCAACCAATCCTTGCGAATAAACATCAAGGAGAATGTCATATTGCCATCCGCAACCAACGCTGCAGATGTGTAAATTTCCAATGATAAATTCCCGGCACCCGAGCAATCGGACAATTTGAAAGGATCAAGCAATTCACCCGTTTGATAATTCATCACATCCGAAATTGCATAAAGCCACTGACGATTCAACAGACTCCAATCCGGTACTGCCGTTACCCAAGGGATTACGCCCTGAGTCAAGTTGAGCGCAGCCGCTTCCGGGATTAAATCTCCAATGCTGAGCACCGCCACACCTACACCACTCACACCGCTATTCCAGGGATGATCAAAATAATTGGCATAACAAACCGTTTCAGGATTTACAGGTGCCTCACCTTTTACCCAACGAATATTATCCACTTGATAATGCGCTCCCGCTTGCTGACCCCAAGTCGGTAGTAACATAAAGCCCATCGAAACTCGCTGAATATCAAGTCCGCGATCAATCATTTCTGCCACAGAAAATTCATAAGTTTTCCATTCATTTAGCACTTCAGTACGAATCAGTTTCGGAGTGCTCGCGCAGGGCCAGGTACAATCCAGCGTAAATTCCAATGGCGCATTCATAGTGCTATTACTAATCACTTTCAAATCAAAAATAATTTTTCCATTAGCATATTCACTCATATCCAGTGCGTTACTTTGCGATTCCGGAACACGAATGCGTACCGCACTGAAAAACTCAGGAGCGCTCAGATACTGAATATCCAGTACTTGATTTCGTTCAGCGTCACTCGATTGAATAATATTGAAATGCGCTCCACCACCGATATTGCCATCCGTAATTTCATAAGCATTGGTGTAATCCGCATAATGTTGTTCATAGGCGGATACATCGCGCCATGGCGAACAAACCTGATCAAAGAAAACATCGCCCGGACTGTTAGTGCAAGCCAACGCAGATGAACTACTCGATGAAGATGAACTTGAAGAAGAACTGCTGCTGGATGAGCTTTGTTTTTCAACAACCTGATACACCACTTTAATCATCGCCGGGCTGCCCGCAAATTGCGATGAACAATTTTTATTTTTGCAGGCTTTCACACTGACATACCCAACATTTTTCCCCACCGGCAAATTGGCTGCCTGCTCAGGATTCAGAATAATCTGCGCTACATTTTTACCCATTGAGCTAACAGAAACCGAATTCACCAAGGGTGTATTGGATTCCACTTGAAAATACACTTTATTTTTCGCACCGCTCACAGTTGCCAACACCACCGCACCCGCAGGCGCTGCTGCACCGACTTTACTTTTGAAATTAATTTTTTCATGGCTCAACCAAAGTGCATCGCTATTCGCAGCCATTGAATGAGTTGCTGTTGCCAACAACATCGCGCCAATCAAACTTAATGGATTTACCCACTTCATAATTGTCTCCAGAGAATTAATGTCCTATTTGTTAACTATCAGGGATTGCCTATCTTCAACCCGCAAAAAACGGATTTCGAAAAAGCAGACACCTGATTTTTAGAAGACCTCCATCTAATTATTCCTCCCCCTTACGAAGGGGAGGTTAGGAGGGGGTTTGTTTTTACACCACACCCTAGCCCTCCCCTTGCCAGGGGAGGGGACAATTAAAAGTTGTCTCCCTTGAAAATACCCGTACAATGCCCAAACTTGGTTTTTGACTCTGGAGGTTTCAGGGTTATCACCAGTTGGGGCCGATTTGGATTCGACGACGGTGACAAAGTCCAAGGTGCATGTGGTGATGACAGCGAATCACCTTAATCCAAAGCTGTACTTGAATAGTCGCAAACGACGATTCTTACGCTCTAGCTGCTTAATCGCAGCTAGCGGTTTTTGGCAAGGTGCCAGTGCCGCGTTAAAAACTGTCATATAGAACTGGATCGCCGCAAAGCCCGCCTGGTGCCGCGCGGTTAAATCTCTACAGGATCGCCCTTATCGCCCTGACCGCTGGGTAGTTAAGGGTTAAATCAGTAAACGGACCTAAACATGTAGAGCCTTCGATGGAGTGCTGGCGGACGGGGGTTCAAATCCCCCCGGCTCCACCAAATACAAAACCCCGCACGCAAGTGTCGGGGTTTTTTATTTGTGGTGTCGGGTTGGATGCAGAACCCCCTGGTTCACAAAAATGCAGGAAAGCATTTTTGCACAGCAAAGCTGCCCCGAAGGGGTGAGGCACATGGAAGTGCCGAATGAAATCCCTCTGCACAACTGCTATATTCCCCCTCAATAAAATAATCACAGATTTATTTTTAAGGACCTTCATGAACAACCTTGAATACCAATTCCTGACTGCATTGGACGATAAACTCTGGAAAGCTGCCGATAAACTCCGCAGCAATCTGGATGCAGCCAACTACAAACACATTGTGTTGGGATTAATTTTTTTAAAATACGTTTCCGATGCTTTTGAAGAACGCCAATCAGAATTACGCAAACTCTTTGCACAATCGGGCGATGACAACATTTATTACTTGCCACGCGAACAATACGATTCCGAAACTGATTACCAACAAGCCATAACCGATGAATTGGAAGTGCTGGATTATTACCAGGAAAAAAATGTTTTCTGGGTACCCAAAAGCGCACGCTGGCAAACTCTCCGTGATAGTGCGGCTTTACCAATAGGCTCAGTGATTTGGAAAGACGAACATGGCGACGACGTAAAGCTGCGCTCCATTTCCTGGTTAATTGATAACGCGTTAGACGAAATTGAAAAATCCAACACCAAATTAAAAGGCATTTTGAATCGCATCGGCCAATATCAATTGGATAACGATAAACTTATCGGCCTGATTAACAGTTTTTCCGATACCAGCTTTACCAATCCTGTTTACAACGGCGAAAAATTATCGCTGCACAGTAAAGATATTCTCGGCCACGTCTACGAATATTTCCTCGGCCAATTCGCACTCGCCGAAGGCAAACAAGGGGGCCAATATTACACGCCCAAAAGTATCGTCACCCTGATTGTTGAAATGCTCGAACCTTATAAAGGTCGCGTCTATGACCCAGCCATGGGTTCCGGTGGTTTTTTTGTTTCCAGCGATAAATTTATTGAAGAGCACGCAGCTGAAAAACATTACA
>CAMLRJ010000115.1 GCA_946482345.1 uncultured Cellvibrio sp. | reverse complement strand
GAGTGGTGTCGAAGCTATATATACAGATGAAAGCATCTGGCTGACCCAAAAGATGATGGCTGTGCTCTACGATGTGAATGTGCGTACGGTGAATGAGCACCTGAAAAAGATATTCACTGACGGTGAGTTACCATCAGAAGCAGTTATCCGGAAATTCCGGATAACTGCTTCTGATGGTAAAAACTACAACACTCAGCACTATCAGCTGTCCGCCGTTATTGCCGTGGGCTACAAGGTAAATTCCGAGCGTGCCGTACAATTCCGTAAGTGGGCTACGGGCGTTATTGATGAGTTCACCATTAAGGGTTATGTCATGGATGACGAGCGGCTCAAAGCCGGTGGCTCGGTTCTGGCAGAGCAATATTTTGAAGAACAGTTGCAGCGTATTCGTGAGATTCGACTTTCAGAACGCAAGTTTTACCAGAAGATCACTGACATTTACGCAACTGCAATTGACTACGATATAACCGCCCAAGCCACCAAAAGATTCTTCGCCACTGTTCAAAATAAATTGCATTGGGCCATTCATGGACAAACCGCAGCTGAAATTGTTTACCAGCGTGCAGATGCCGAGAAAGAACACATGGGGCTGACAAGCTGGAAGGATGCACCGCTTGGTAAAATTCAGAAGTTTGATGTGGTTGTAGCCAAAAATTACCTGACCGAACAGGAAATGACTCAACTATCGCGTTTGGTAAACGCCTATTTGGATGTAGCTGAGGATATGGCGCAACGCAAAATCCCCATGACTATGCAGGATTGGGAGGTTCGCTTGAATCGCTTTATCGAAGCCACGGATCGGGAAGTGCTTCAAGATGCAGGCAAAGTGACAGCAGAAATTGCTCAAGCTCATGCTGAAAGCGAGTTCGAAAAATACCGCATCATTCAAGACAGGCTGTTTGAAAGCGATTTTGATCGGCTGTTAAAACAGGTTGAATCTGACAACCGGGACTGAGTGCTACCGATTGTTTTACCCCTCTCCCTTTGGGAGAGAGTGATAGCGCTAAAATCAACCCAGAATGGCCCTTTCAATCACCGCCACATCAATCTTCTGCATGGTCATCATGGCTTCAAAAACACGTTTAGCGACCATAGGGTCAGGGTGTTTGATCCCTTGGGATAGGGCTACAGGTGTGATTTGCCAGGAAATGCCCCATTTATCCTTACACCAGCCGCATTCACTTTCCTGACCACCGTTGCTGATAATGGCATTCCAGTAGCGGTCGGTTTCGGCTTGATCTTGAGTTGCAACCTGAAACGAGAAAGCTTCACTGTGTTTGAACGCGGGGCCGCCGTTGATCCCTAAACAGGGAATTCCCAAAACAGTAAATTCAACGGTCAATACATCCCCACCTTTCCCGGATGGATAATCGCCTGGCGCCTTCACAACAGCATCCACTCTTGAATCTGGAAATGTGTTGGCGTAAAAATTTGCGGCTTCTTCAGCATCTTTATCGAACCAAAGGCAGATGGTGTTTTTTGCGGGTGCGGTCATCTTGTTTCTCCGTTATTGGATTGGGTTCGAATAGTCGATTGGATAGGGTGAGTTTCGACAGCGCATCAAATAGAAACCGATTTTCTTGTTTTCTCCAAAGCAGCGTAAAGATATTCAGTGAAAAATCCATGCATTAAAAAGCGCTGACTCAAGTTCCAGGGGCCGACAAGATATAAAGGAAATTTGTTGTAGGCCATTTCGGTGAGTAGTGGTTGATTCAAAATCTCGCCGAGTCGAATGGCTATGGATTGATCCAAATTGAAACCGTTGATGGCGTCGCGGTATTCCTCTCGCGTTAGCAGAAAACAAAACAGACACATAAACAGTGCATGTGCGCTTTCAAAGTCGATGACTTGAGACCAGCGTTTTTCGACTTGAAAATTTTTCATATCGATTGTTTGCCATGCAGACCAATTGAGCGGTGTCTGCTTGATCTCGCTGGTTTCCCAGTAACCCAATTCGCGAAATACCCGAAACAATTCCTGGTCGTGTTTCACAAAACTGTCTTCGCGCATATCGGCAATGGTTTTGGGATAGAGCCGCAATAATTCGGGCGCTTTTTTTCCGGAATTTTGCGCAAGAAAATTGAGCAGATTCGACTCAGTTGCGTAGTGGCGCAGTATCAGCATATTGGCTTCGTAACTGACCAGATGTTTGCAAAACCAACAAATTAAAATTTGTAGCAACCCGTGAGCGCGAAACTGGGGCAGGGGTAAGCGTTTAAAAAACCAGGTGATGTGTAACAGCAAACTAAAAAAAAGTTGCAGAAAAGGACGTAGAGTCCAACGAAAAGGGTTATCGAGATCTTTTAACCAAAGATCAACCGCCTCGGGTTCAATTGGAAACGAATTGTCATACTTCAACGCTTCCAGATAAGCACTTCTTTCTTGATTACGCATCAATTTCTTCCAGTTGTAATTGGTACAAGCGGGCGACAACCCGTGCAGTTTTACAAATGCGTTGTGCGTGCCCGGTGCTTTGACAGACTCGATTCAATATGTTGTAGAGTTTTTGCATATGAGCATCGTCATTGTCACTGTGGTAACGCATAAAGTTTACGGCATTGGTGAGACCAGTGAGTTGTTCAATTTGTGCGGCCCATCCACCCGCCATTTTTTGGCCCAGTCCCTCAATAATCCACATGGCACCAATCAGGTCTATTGGGTTGGCTTGAGATGCTCTATACATTAAAAATGCATGTAAAGCTTCGGTTCCGATATTTCGTTCGGCTGTTTGAATATCATCAAGTGTTCCTCCGGCTGCAACATAGTCTGCTTCCAGCGTCTCGTAATCGCGATGCTCTTCTTTTGCATGTCCGATCACCAATGAACGTACATCAGAAAAATCGCGATCAAAACTGGATGCGCCGCGTGCAATCCAGCGAGAACCTTCAATAACTTGTTGACGAAGATTTATCAGCAGATTGAGATAATCATCACGATCAAAATTTCCATTCTCCAAACGTTTAATAATCCCGACACGATTGAGATTGCGTTCAAAGTCGAACCAAATGCGCATCAATTCCTGCAAACATTGTTGTGCCTGTTCGTTTAAATTACTTTCCATCGGTTTCATCCACTACCGTTAATTTCATATAGGCGACATTAAAGCGCCCGCTCTCTGGCACCATACAAATAATCGTATCGCCCGTTGCGAAATGCTGAGTGCGATAAAATTCATCGAGCATAATAAAAATGGAGGCGCATCCTGTGTTGCCGCGTGTGTATAAATTGGTGTACCAGCGTTCTTCAGGTATGGCAACGCCCGCCTGGGTCATCAATTCAAATATTTTGCCTTTGAAATAATGTGAAGAAAAATGACAAAGTACATGATCGATTTCTTTTGGCGAGATCAAGCCCTCAGAAATCAAACGTAAAAAACCATCAACACCTAACTTGACGATATTGTCCAATAAGCGCACGTCTTGTCGAAGCACTAAAGCACCCGCGCGTTCTGCTTCGGCGTAGCTGTCAAAGTCCTGCCAGGTGCGTTGACCAGTTTGTTGACCGGTTTTTTCATAAGGCGCGCCCACGCTCATGCAGGTGGGATAGGCATCGGCATGTGAATAACTTTTTATCCAGTCGATTCGGAAACAGCGACCACGTGCGCGCGTTTCCAATAAACATGCGCCTGCGCCATCCGATAACATCCAGCGTAAAAATTCTGCATTAAAATCCAGATCGTCATATTCAAGTTGTTCATAACGCTTCGCTTTAAATAAGCGCGAAACCAGTTCACTGGTAATCACCAATGCACTTTTATGTTCGTTGCATTTAAGATTTAAATAAGCGTGTTTCATCGCCATCAAGCTGCTGGAACAAATGCCATGCGTGCTGTGAATTTCCACATCGGGTAATGCCAATTGTGCCTGTACCATACTGGCAAATCCGGGCAGCACTCTATCGCCTTGACTGGTTGCGCAACAAAGTAAATCAATTTTTGACAAAGTCAGTTTTGATTGATCGATACAATGCATGCCTGCTCTTGCAGCCATTTCTTCATTACTGATCCAGGTTTGTTGTTGCGCGTTAATTGCATAATGACGATTGACTATGCCGTTTGATGCGAGAATCTTTTTTTTCAAACGACTCGGCTTGCCACGAATTTTACCCAGAATATTTTCAATTTCATCATTGTTAATTCCTGGTCCTGGAAGAAAATGGCCTGTGCTGGTGATATACACACTCATTTTGATTTCCTTTTTACAGCAACAAGAGTGCAACGCAAAAATTCTTCGGTGTAGGGGAACACGCACACTATGGCCATAAAGGTCAGATAGCCAGGTAAATAGCCTTCGCCTCCCCAAGGCTCTGCCACTCGTTTAAATTCAAATGCACCAGTCCAATCCAGACTGAAAAGACGCTGTGCAACGTCCCAATTTAAAATAAAAATAATCGACAGCATATACAGTGGAAGTGTGGCGAGATAACTGTGTGCGTGCATTTCCCAAATGCTGATATGGCGTCTGGGGGCTGCATAGTGTACGTCGAAATGTGCTACTAACTCGTGCAGCCCCCAAACAAAAATACACAGGATCAGAATGCCGACATTCACTTCAAAAAGTATGCACAGCAGTATGGGGATTGCAATTTGAATACCCATAATAGAATGCAAAAAAGATTCAAATATTCCGGAAGTGGATTCAATCCGCGTTGCGCGATGACAACACCAGTCCACAAAACCGGCAATTCCCCAGAGTGGTAAAAAAAGAAAAAGCAGTAAATTAACGAGTAATTGATTTGTTTCCATAAGCACTATGATCCGTTTGCAAGAAAAGTCGCCATCTTCTTGATTTTGTTTCCGTCTGTAAAGTCAAATCACCAAGCATAATGTTGCGATACTCCCCGGTGCAATTAACTCTACCCTATATCAACATTTGCAGGATATAGGCTGACTTTAAACCGCACAAGCATCAAGAGTTTCAACTAATTGTTGCACCAAATCCTTTTGTTTTGCGATGGATTCACACCAGGTTTGGTTGTAGCGAATCCATAAATGTGAAATGCCTTCCAAATAGTTCCAATCCTCACTGATAGAATTTTGCCGATTCCATCCCAGCCAAAAATAATTTAATTTTTCTCGCAAATCTTCAGGAAATGTTTGTGTATAAATATTCAAAAAAGCCTGAAGTTTAATGATGTGAGCATCATCCTGTTGTTGGTAAATATGCCACACAAAGGGTTTGCCAGCCCAAATTGCGCGCACCAGCGAATCTTCGCCGCGTACAAAATTCAGGTCGCATGTTTGCAATAGCTGGTCGTATTCCCGTTGATTCATAAAGGGAATGGTTTCCAATGTCAGCGAGCCTTTTATTTGTGGTTCGCCAATTGCCAGTGGTTTGTTGAGCAGCGGGTGAATTGAATTCAAAATTCGACCTTGCGGAATCAAGCAGTGAATTTTTCGCTGTCCATTTGCCCAAGCGTCAATCAAGGATTCAATCGCCGAATTTTCATAAGCAAATAAAGACACCAACAACGGGGAGTCGTAGGGTGGGCTAATAGCCCACCGATCCGAAACCGGATTCAACGACATACCTTTCTCATGAATCTCTCTCTCCCTAATCAATCCCCCCGTTTTTTCTGTAAAACCCGGAAAAAAGAAAATTTTCTTCAATCCACTTTGCGGATGAATCGATTGCATCTTATGGCAATCTTCAATCCATTTTTCCGCGCTCAAATATTCCAGATTAATCCAGGTCGGCGCTTGCCCCGCGTTTTTGGCTACAATCATTTTTTGAAGATAAACGGGCGGAATATCACAAGCAAATGCTTCGATGACTATATCACCGGGGGATGTGTTTTCAGGAAAATGATCAGGCCAATGGCAAACCTCGACATTTTCCAATTTTTGTTGGGGGACAAGCTGTGTGCCAGGCCAGATCATTTTCAACGCAGCCAATTCATCGACCCATAAGCGCACTTTGGCTGGATATTCATTGGCCAATTGGCGGGCCAATCGCCAGCAGACGCCAATGTCGCCGTAGTTGTCGATTACGCGGCAAAAAATATCCCAGGATTTCATCTTATGAATTAACTTCTCGTCGCCAGAGTATAAGGCGCGTATTATGCACCACCTTATGATCCGTAAACAGGCAAGTGTTTTATGACCGCATCTCATTGGTCAACGAAAGTTGATGCAACCGAATTAAAAAAAATCTGGCAACTTTACAGTGACAATCGCCCTTTACCTTTTTTGGATAAGTGGTTAAAACACGAAGGTAAATTTAATCCGGTATTGCGTCAGTTTTCGGTGGCACATCAATTAATTATTGCATCCGCCATGATGGATGCATTGCGTTTTATGCAATTGGCTGTAGCAATGGAAGCCTTGTTTCAACAAAAAATATCCAAAGTCGATCTTGTTGAATGGGATAAAAATTGGTCTGTGAGTGATTTGGATTCTCTGCCCACCCAATATCTGTGGTTTTGGGTGGTGGTGAGAACGGGGGGTGATGTTCGGCAATTTTCTGTTAAAGATTATTCCAAACGTGAAAGTTTTTTTCAGGATTTTTTTGCGAATCGACAAAACGATTTATTATCGGTAGAAAATTTACTTTGGCATGGCTTAAGGCCAGGTTGGAAAAATTTGTTATCAGCAAGGCGCGAGCAAAATAAATGGACAGATAATCAATTCAACGATTTTTTAGAAAAGAAAAATCAACAACCACCCGTGTGGCTGCGTATACAAAAAAATGCCGACCCGGAAAGTTTGAAAAATTCTTTATTGGCTCAAGGCGTTGAGGCGATTATGGATGCCGACGGCAATATCGGGCTGCAAGGTGGGTTAGGTATCAACACCACCGAAGAATATCGCAAAGGCCAAATCGAAATTCAGGATCTCGCCAGTCAATTAATTGCCAAAGAAGTCGCTGCAAAACCAGGACAAAAAGTGTGGGATGTCTGCGCCGGTGCTGGCGGAAAATCCTTAGCCATCGCCGTCCCTATGAATAACAAAGGCATGTTATTGGCAACCGATATTCATCAATACAAATTGGATGAATTAAAACGCCGCGCAAAAGTGGCGGAATTATTTAACATTCGACAATTTTTATGGAATGCCGATGAGCCATTGCGCTTACCCAAAGAAGTCGCCCAACAAAAAGGTTTCGATTGGATTCTGGTAGACGCTCCATGCTCCGCCTCCGGCACCTGGCGCCGCAACCCGGACGCCCTCTGGCGCTTTTCAGAAAAAGACACAAAAGAATTAATTCAACTCCAACAAAAAATATTGCATCAATCTCAGTTTGCATTAAGAGAAGGCGGTCATTTGGTTTATGCAACCTGCAGTTGGCAAGTCAGCGAAAACGAAGATCAAGTCGCTGCATTTTTACAACAACATCCGCAATTTACTTTAGTGAAACAAACTACTTTGGGTTCACCTGAATTGAATTCGGACACTATGTTTGTGGCGGTGATGAAGAAGGGTGTATGAAAAGTTCTGATGATAGACCTCAAATAGTTCGTCAAATGCTTATTCAAGGTGAAGAAAGTGGTGTTGCTGAATATAGTCATAAAGAGCTTATTGCTGAGCTTGATGAGAAAAGGCATCAAGTTAAACATGCTCAACTATGGCTAGATCAAAATAAAAATGCCATAGAGGAATACAATAAATCAGTAAATGAAATAGGCGTATTTAGTGACGGGTTGAAGCTTTTCTAGTTCGATGAGCTTTTTGCATATGCTAGGTTTGATTAATAGGGTGCTTCAATTGCTTCGAATTGATAACCATTAAAATCATGAATCACTTTTTCTTCTAAGTTACCTGTATCAGAAGTGACTTCAACACACTTCAATATGCCAAGTTCAGTAAAATATATTCTGTTCCCTATAACATCTGCGCATTCCCAGTTATCCGAAAAATACACTGGGTTTTCACCGGCAATCAAGGTATGTTCTTCCCATTCAGTCTTTTTTGCTGGATATTTATTTACAATATTTTTATAAATGGTCACACCATCCAAAATTACTTTCGAGAGTACGAGTGTAGTGTGGTATTTCTCATGCTCAATCCGTTTCTCAAATTTCCAACCGCGTTGCTTTAATCTTTCTATGTAGACGCCTTTAGTCCCGTACATGCAATGTTGATCAGGTTTGCTGAGACACGAAATTTCACTGCTTTTTTTCAAAAATTTGGTGGGATCGAAGAATATTTCATTTACATAATATTCGTTGTTTGATACGAACAACCCGCCGCCACCCATTTCGGGTACATCAGGGTAGAGTTCGATAGCTTTGATATAGGGAGCATTTGAAACCGCTGCCCAAATTCCACCTGTTTCAGAATCCCATTTACAATTCATGGCCACATACAGAAAATATTTTCCATCATGTGACAGGCTTGACCTATGTTCGTAAATGCGACCATGGAACCATTGACCCAACTCAATTCTGTTGGTGGCAAGATCCCACCCGAAAGTAGCAACGTGTTTGCTGGGGCCTCGACGTAAAATAACAGCATAACTCGCATTTGAAGCAAAAATAATATGCAGTCTTGGCGGCGGTATTCTAAATGTCATTCCTTTAACGCCTCATTAAATTATATTTTGGTAAAGCATTCGGATAAATTTTCTCTCACCGCTATGGTTGCCAGTTTTTGGTTTATTTTGGCCATATCTTTTGGCCTAATTTTCTACTTCGCATCCGCGGGTCTCGACCCGCCCTACGAGTGCCACTTCGAATATTTTA
>CAMLRJ010000114.1 GCA_946482345.1 uncultured Cellvibrio sp. | reverse complement strand
CTGGTGGTATATAACCTGTGTGCTGTTCCGGTGGTAAATGTTTGTGTTCATAAGCAATCATGGCTTGCATACATAATTGCCGCTGCTCTGATGACAAACGATTACCGTCTGCCCATTTTCCCAATTCCACAGCACGCTTTAAATTTTGATAAATTTCCGGCGTTAAACTTGATAATAATTCTTGCAAGCTCGTCATAATCAATTGTCCAACAGATGGCCGCCCCAACCTAATTTGGAACGACAACGTTCAAAAAAATTGTAATCTTCAGGGTGAAACAATTCCAACAATTGCGGTTTTTTATTAATCACTATTGCATCGCCCGTTTGTACTTCTGCATGAGTGGCGCCGTCACAAGTCACCATAGGTAATGCGCGTGAATGTTCACCTACGACCACACGAATTTCCGATCCACCCGGAACCACCATTGGGCGGCTACTGAGTGTATGGGGATTCATTGGCACCAATGCAATAGCATCAAGTTTGGGATGTAAAATCGGGCCGCCGCCACTGAGTGAATAAGCGGTTGATCCTGTTGGTGTTGATACAATCACACCATCGGCGCGCTGACTGGTAACGAAATCACCATCAACATAAATTTCAAATTGCAGCATGTGTACAAATTTACCCGGATGCAGCACTACATCATTCATGGCCGATGCTGTTGCAATAATGTCAGCACCGCGCATGACATTCATGTCCAGCAAAAAACGTTTTTCTGAAATATATTTTCCGTTTAAAACATCTTCCACTTTGCTTTCAATATGATCAGGCAATATGTCGGTTAAAAATCCCAAGCGCCCACGGTTGATTCCCAGGAGTGGCACCTGATACTGCGCCATAGCGCGCCCTGCTCTTAACAAACTGCCATCACCGCCGACCACCACAACCAAATCACACAGCTGGCCCAAGGTATCAATTTCAGCAATTTGTTCCGCAGCCTGAACCAGAGCTTTATCATCAATCAATTCTGCTGTGTCTGCTTCCAGCACAAAATGTTTCTGCTGTTTTTGCAAGAATCGAATCAAACGTTTAAT
Organism: uncultured Cellvibrio sp.; assembly: GCA_946482345.1. The sequence continues at coordinate 7,645 of CAMLRJ010000114.1, read as the reverse complement.
TGAATAAACAGCTCGTTCATTGTTGAGATGGCCGATCAAGCCCAGAGTAGAAAAATGAGTCATTAACGTATCTCTTGCGACCTTTATAGCCGGGGATAATATCAACTTAATTTTTGAAGGGGTAACTTTTTATTGGATTCAGTTTATTGAATTTAATCTATTGGATTCAATACAGATTACTGACACGGAGAGATCAATCAAGAAAAGAAAAAGTGCGGAGAATCCTAGTGCAACAAATAACCCTCTAACGGGTCTTCATGAGGTGAATCCAGATGGTCTTCTTGCGTTTCATCATTTGCTGCATCCATACCAGCTTCAATCATGGCTCGGGCAATTGCAAACTTTGATTCACCCAAATAATCGAGTGACTCATCGGAGAAATGAATTTTAACGAGAGGCTCAGCGTCTTCGTCATCAACACGACGCAAAACCACATCACCATCAGGTAACTCAACTATCTCATATACAGAAGACATATAAACCCCGCAGCAGGAAAGCGCCGACATTCTACCACCGGCTGCGAGGTTTAACTAAGACTAATTCAATCGTTCCAATACAGTCGTGATGCCTTGGCCCAAACCTATACACATAGTAGAGACGCCTAAATTTACATTTCTATCCTGCATCACGGTCAACAAAGAACCGGTAATGCGAACGCCGGAACAACCGAATGGATGTCCCAGTGCAATAGCACCACCATGGGCATTTACTTTGTCCATTTTGTCCAACAGTTTGAGATCTTTTAAAACCGGTAACGCTTGCGCAGCGAAAGCTTCGTTGAGTTCAACAGCACCTATATCATCCATCGATAAACCGGCAGTTTTTAGCGCTTTTTCTGTGGAAGGAACAGGGCCATAACCCATAATCGACGGATCAACACCGGCAAGCCCCATGGAAACGACTTTGGCAATCGGCGTTAATCCCAAAGATTGCGCACGCTCAGCTGACATCACCAACATCACAGATGCACCATCGGATAATTGTGATGAACTACCTGCAGTGACTTGTCCATTTTTTGGATCGAACGCGGGCGGTAATTTTGCCAATGCTTCAACTGTTGTTTCCGCACGAATGGTTTCATCCTGATCCACCATAATCGGGAAACCATCGGCATTGTGACCTGCAACCGCAATAATTTCTTTTGCAAATTTTCCATTGCTGCGTGCTTGTGCAGCCAGTTGATGTGAGCGCGCACTGAACTCATCCATTTGTTGGCGATTAATACCGTGCAACAACGCCAAATATTCAGCCGTCATGCCCATATTGCCAGCGGCTTTTGCGACGGATAAACCCAACAATGGATTGATACTGACGGATTCATACATGGGCAAATGCCCCATGTGTTCAACACCACCAATCAAATAAACATCACCCAGATTCGCACGAATATTGGCAGTCGCAATATGCAATGCCGCCATGGACGAACCACACAATCGATTGATTGTTTGCGCAGGAATTGTGTGTGGCAAACCTGACAACAATAAAATATTACGCGCGATATTAAATGCTTGCTCTTCGCGTTGCATCACGCAACCCCAAAGCATGTCATCAATAGTGGATGGATCAAACTTTGGATTGCGCGCTAACAAACCGCGAATAATCGCCGCCGAAATATCATCAGCTCGCATATTGCGAAAGCAACCATTTTTGGATCGACCCATGGCACTGCGCGCGTAATCAACAATAACGGCATCACGTGGTTGTAAACTCATTTTCTTTGCTCCTTAGCCGTAAAATTTTTGATTGTTAGCCGCAAGTGCTTTGATATTGTCAGGCGCCGCATAAAGTGCGCCCAGTGTTGAAAATTTTTCTGTCAGATCGCAAAAGTTTTTTGCACCGATTGAATCCAGCCAACGGAAAACACCGCCTCTGAAAGGTGGAAAGCCGGTTCCGTAAACCAAAGCCATATCCGCTTCGGCGGCGGTTTCCACTATGCCCTCTTGCAAACAACGCGCGAGCTCTGTTGCCATAGGGATCATCATGCGTGAAATAATATCTTCATCCGAAATTTCAATAGTATTTTGAATAACCGGTTTTAAAATATCCGCCACTTCTTTGGCCACTACTTTTGCCGGTTTTCCTTTTTTATCCAATTCGTAATTGTAGAATCCCTGATTATTTTTTTGCCCCAAACGACCCGCAGCAAATAAAACATCAGTACAAGAACTGAAATCGCGCTTCATGCGATCAGGAAAACCTTCAGCCATCACTTTTTCTGCATGAACAGCTGTATCCAAACCGACTACATCCAATAAATAAGCTGGGCCCATTGGCCAGCCCCAGGTTTCCATTAGTTTATCGATGCGCTGAAAATCAACACCATCGCGAATCAATAATGCAAAACCTGCGAGATAGGGAAACAAAACACGGTTCACCAAAAACCCGGGACAATCTTTTACGACAATCGGTTTTTTACCCATGGCATTGGCATAAGCCACGGTTCTGGCAATTGCAGTGTCTGATGTTTTTGCACCACGAATCACTTCAACCAGCGGCATCATGTGTACCGGATTAAAAAAATGCATACCGCAAAAATTTTCAGGTCGCTTTAAAGCTTCTGCTAAAAAGCTGATTGAAATTGTTGACGTATTGGAAGCGATAATTGTGTCAGCACTGACTTTTTCTTCTGCCTCAGCCAATACCGCTTTTTTCACTTTGGGATTTTCGACGACCGCTTCAACGACTATGTCTACTTGATCAAAGCCATCGTAACTTAATGCGGGATCAATTCGATTTAACACTTCCCCCATTTCAGTTGCGGTCATTTTTTTACGTTCAACACGTTTATTCAACAATTTGTTGGCTTCAGCCAAACCCATATCCAATCCTTTCTGGGCAATATCTTTCATTTTGATGGGAATGGACTTGGATGCAGATTGATAAGCAATACCACCACCCATAATACCGGCCCCCAATACAGCAGCTTGTGCGATTTTTTTGTCTGCTTTTTTCTCCCATCCTTTGGCTTTTTTACTTAACAATTGTTCGTTAATAAAAATACCAACCAAAGAATGAGCAACAGGTGTGCTTGCCATTTTTGCAAAATTTTCTGCTTCACATTGCAAAGCTTCATCACGACCTTTATCAGCACCTTTTTGCATCGCTTTAATAGCAGAAACCGGCGCGGGATAATTTCTTCCGGCTTGCCCACCCACAAATGCTTTTGAAGTTTCAAACGCCATCATGGATTCAATGAAATTTAATTTCAGTGGTGATTTTTTTTGTTCACGGCGCGCGCGATAATCAAATTTTCCCGTGATGCATTGTTGCAAAGTAAACAAAGCCGCATCGCGCAATTTTGTCGGTTCAACCACTGCGTCAACTACACGCGCAGTTAAGGCTTCTTCAGCGGTATTTTCTTTTCCGGCAGCAATCCATTCAACGGCGGTATCCAAACCGGCAATACGCGGTAAACGTACAGTTCCACCCCAGCCAGGAATAATGCCCAGTTTGGTTTCAGGTAATCCTATTTTTGAAGCGGCAGTGCTGGCAACGCGATAATCGCAAGCCAGACAAAATTCCAATCCACCCCCCAGAGCAATTCCATTAATGGCCACTACTGTTGGAAAAGGAAGATCTTCCAATCGATTATTATTTTGATTATTCGGTGCCAAATGCGCCGATATCTGATCCACAGCGGATGCAAATACAGCAGTGAATTCCATAATGTCAGCGCCCACTACAAACACATCCTTGGCGCTGGTAATGATCATCCCCTTAACATTTCCGGCCTGCTCCAACAGATCCAACACCTGCGACAATTCTGTCACTGCCAGGCGATTAAATTTATTCACCGACTCGCCTTGTAAATCAAAACAAAGTTCAGCGATACCATCAGGGTGTAATGTGAGTTTGAAGGCTTGTCCTTGAAACATAGGGTCATCTCTTGGTTAGTTTATGTTTGGTTGAGTGTAGCCAATTATTATTGGTTTGAAACCATACTGGCTAGTACCACTTCGGCGATCTCGGCATAAGGATTTGCAAAAGAATAGATTTGCTCACGCTTGATATAAAAGCCATCGCCTTTTTCGACTTTAAAAACCTGTGTTGCCAAATGCAAATCCAATTCACCCGAAATCACCCAGGCTGCAATATCCTGATCAGCAGTTTTCATAGCGATCTGACTTTTACCCGGAAAATATTGACGTGACAAGCTTATTTGTTTGATCAAATCCGCTTGCGATAATTGATAAATTAAAACGCCTTCTGCCGAAGTTCGAGCATTGGCGGCAATATCCCTGGCTCTGACAACGGGTGTTTGATCGGGAATCAAATTGCAAGAAAAGAATTCAGCCAGTGTCATCGGAAACGCATCCAGAATTTTATGCAAACTCTGGATACTGGGGCTCACCTGGCCCTGCTCTATCATTGAGATATTGCTGTTGGTAATGCCCGCTCGCTTGGCCAACTCCCGTTGCGACAAACCAAACGCCTCACGCAACACCCTTAGCCTGTAACCCAGCGAAGAATTGAAAGTGGTTTCTGTATGGCTAACGCCAGCAAAGGAAAAATCCGCATCCAAGATAATTCTCACTCAGTACTGAAAAATTATGATCGATGAAGACTATAGCAGAAGTGAAGGCCTCAGGACTTAGAGGCCAACAACGCGTCACGCTCATTGCCTGGCAGATTATCAACGATCAACTGATAGGAATGATCGATCATACGTTGAATCTGTGCAGGAGGGATAGACCCATCCAACATGATGGTGTTCCAATGTTTTTTATTCATCTGGAACCCTGGATGTACAGCAGGATATTGTTCACGCAATTGGATCGCCAAATCGGGATCACATTTAAGGCTAACCCTCGGCACACCACCTTCGGCAGTGAGGGTAGCAAACATCTTATGGCAAACTTTATAAACCGCCAGATCCTGTTGCCCCGAAGGGAACATTTCTTTCGATTGATGCTTGCTCAATAAATATTGTTGGGTCGTCAAAAAATCCATGTTTTAGTCCTTTATCGAACAACTCTTGTGATCGATGATTGTAGGGTTAAACATAATACAAGTTAAAAAAACGGCGCTATTGTGCATGAGTCTTCCAAGAAACGATATAGCCCATGGCATTAAACTCTTCAAATAATTTTGTCGAACTTCACGACATTGACTCGAAACAGGTTAGGACTCAATTTTCAGACTAGCACATGTACAAAATAGTCCAAGGCCAGAGCCATTTAAAACAATTTTTAATACACACAAGACCTTCTAATTAGAAAGAAGTTCTTCGATATTCCCTGTATTCCGGTATCCAAAAATGTTTTTCAATCACATCAGGTAATAATTCGTCAGGAACAGGCAAAGCCACTCCGTCAATAATTGCCTGTCGATAGACAGCCAACGCAATTTTTCTACTCACCTGTCGAATTTCTGACAGTGGTGGCAACAAAGCACCCTCAGGATCAACATTTGTTGGAGACTCTTGCGCCAAAGCACTACTGGCAGCCATCATCATGTTATCTGTGATGCGGTTGGCATTTGAAGCCACAACACCCAAACCAAGACCGGGGAAAATATAACTGTTGTTGCACTGGGCAATTTCAACCACCTTGTCACCCATATCAACTGCATCAAATGGACTACCGGTAGCCACCAATGCATCGCCATTTGTCCAGCGTAAAATATCCGCAGGCTGGGCCTCAACTTTTGAATTGGGATTCGATAAAGCCAAAACGACAGGACGAGTTGAAAAACTATTCAATGATTCGATAATCGTTTTCGTAAACAGACCTGGCTGCCCAGAAACACCGATTAGAACTGTGGGTTTGGCGCAGGTGACCAAATCCTGCAAGCTGATAGATTGCCCTAATCCCCATGACGCAACAACATCATCCCGGGTCACAAAAGGCCGCTGGAATTCCAATAAGTTCGGCGTGGAATTTTGCAGCAATCCATCTTTGCTAAACAAAAAAATCTGTGAGTGTGCCTGCTCCTCTGTTAAACCCTCGCGCACCATTTGTTTAACTATGTGATCTGCAATTCCACAACCCGCTGAACCAGCCCCCGCAAATACAATTCGTTGATCACATAACTTTTCTTTTTTTGCATTACAAGCCGACAATAATGTGCCAACTGCAACCGCTGCTGTACCCTGGATATCATCATTAAAACAACAAAGCTCATCGCGATAACGTTGCAACAAAGGTGTTGCATGATCCAACGCAAAATCTTCAAATTGCAATAATGCTTTTGGCCAACGACGCTTTAATGCCTGAATAAATAAATCCACAAATTCATAATAATCATCGCCGCCAATTCGCGGATGCCGCCAACCCATATACATAGGATCATCCAGCAACGCGGTATTATTGGTGCCAACATCCAGGGTAATTGGCAAAGTATGCGCAGGGCTGATGCCACCACATGCGGTATACAAACACAATTTGCCTATGGGAATTCCCATTCCGCCAATACCTTGATCGCCCAATCCCAGAATGCGTTCACCATCAGTGACCACCACTACTTTCACATTATGTTTGGTCGCATTTTGCAAAATATCATCGATACGATCACGATCAGGCCAGGAAATAAACAAACCTCTTTTGCGGCGATAAATTTTTGAAAATTGCTGACAGGCTTGCCCTACGGTCGGGGTGTAAATCAACGGCATAATTTCCTGGAGATGGTTCACCACCAATTTGTAATAGGCCGTTTCGTTAATGTCCTGAATATTGCGCAAATAAATATGTTTATCGAGTGGATTATGAAATGAACACAGCTGTTGATACAGGCGCGATTCCTGCTCTTCAATGGTTTCAATGTTGTAAGGTAAAAGTCCTTCCAGATTAAATTGTTGTCGCTCGCGCTGGGTAAATGCACTGCCTTTATTGAGCAGTGCAGATTCCAATAAGGCAGGCCCTGCAAAAGGTATGTAAATCGGGCGTTTTTTCAACATAGGGAACATCCGGGTTTATTGAATATTTCATTAACAATAGCGTAAAAACAGACTGTATAATCGCCGGCCCGATTTTAATCCAATTTCCGTCCTCACTGATACAGAAAACGAGGACACCAGAAAGAGTCTGTTATCGCTATGGAAAAAACTTATCAGCCCCATGCTATCGAACGAGAGTGGTATCAAACCTGGGAAGAAAAAGGTTACTTCAAACCTGCGGGTGAAGGTAATCCTTATTGCATTATGATCCCGCCACCCAACGTCACTGGCAGCCTGCACATGGGACATGGTTTTAACAATGCCGTGATGGATGCATTAATTCGTTACCGACGCATGAAAGGTGATGACACTTTATGGCAAGTCGGTACAGACCATGCCGGTATCGCCACACAAATGGTAGTTGAACGTCAATTGGCCGCACAAAATATCAGCCGCCATGATCTCGGCCGTGAAAAATTTCTCGAAAAAGTCTGGGAATGGAAAGAGCAATCCGGCGGCACTATCACTCGTCAAATTCGCCGATTGGGTTCATCAGTAGATTGGTCACGCGAACGCTTCACCATGGATGATGGTTTATCAAAAGCCGTTCAAGAAGCGTTTGTACGTTTGTATGAAGATGGTTTGATTTATCGCGGAAAAAGATTGGTCAATTGGGATCCGAAATTACACACCGCTATTTCCGATCTTGAAGTAGAAAATCATGATGAAAAAGGATTTCTCTGGAATTTGCGTTATCCATTAGCCAATGGT
>CAMLRJ010000113.1 GCA_946482345.1 uncultured Cellvibrio sp. | reverse complement strand
ATTTTCCAATTGCATTTGAAAGCCCTTTTGTAGTCCAGCTTTCTGCAAGATTTTTATGTGCTTGAATAATTTGTTTTTCCAACAACCCCACACTCACGGGTGAAAGCAATGCAAGACGTTGCGATTCAATCAACCGTTGGCTGGTGCGCAACGACAGCGCCTGTTTGTGATAATCATGATGCGATTTGCGTACAGCATCGCGCATTTCCTGCAGTTTTTCAGCTTGGCTGCCAGGCACAGACGAACGCAATTCAGCAATTTCTTTTTCACATTCTGTGACACGACGCGCCAAGCCGTGATAAGAACGAATGATCATTTCTTCACTGTCGGCCATTAACGAATTACTGACAATCTGATGTTGATTATGCAGTACACACTCCGCTAACAAACGCTCCAAGGTTGAAAAATGGCTGCGATCCAACAACGCAGTATTTTTTCCAACCTTCGCCAGCAATCCCTGTTTCGCCGAAATCGGCAGCACATGCTCCGGTAACATTTTGAGTTGTTTCGCAGTTAATTTTCTCAGGTTGGCAATATTGGCTTCGACTTCCTGATCACCATTCAAGTCGTCCCATAAACTATCAATTTTATTCAGGAGCGTAATCACGGTTGTGCAATTTTCCTGACGCAAAACCTGAATATGTTCCTGCCAAATTTGCATGTCGCTGCTGGTGACACCGGCAGCAGCAGAAAGCACAAACAAAATCGCCTGTGCTTCCGGTAACGTTTTTAAGGTTAATTCAGGTTCATTACCCAATGCATTCAATCCGGGCGTGTCCAGAATGCGCAGCCCCTGACGCAACAAAGGATGATCCAGATTAATCAGTGCGTGTCGCCAGGCAGGAACCATCACCATGCCTTTTTCTGTTGAGGCTTCAACATCATCTTTGGTGAAACCCAACTTGATTGCTTCTGACATGGTGACTTGTTTACTGGCGCTCACCTGATTGATTGCAGCACGCATTTGTTCCTGATCATTGACATCAAAAGGAATGGTCACCCAATTTTGCGGAATGCGTTTGAATTTGGATAAATTGGTGCTGGTGCGACGAGTTTCGATAGGCAGCAAACGCACGCAGTTTGCCGGTTGCGATGGATCCCAAAAAATATCGGTGGGGCACATGGTGGTTCTGCCCGGTTGCGAAGGAAGCAACCGACGACCGCCGCCTGTATATAAAAGCGCATTAATTAATTCTGTTTTACCGCGGGAAAATTCGCCCACACATGCAATCGTAAAACTATCACCCTGTAATATTTTTCTGGCGCGCTGGAGCGTTTTATAGACCTGATTATTCAGCATCTTATGAGTACGTCCCCAAAGCTCAAATGCTTGTAAACGTTCATCAAGTTCATGCTTCCACTGATGATAGTGGGTAACCTGGCGCTTTAACGATTTGAGATCCATAAGAGAACACTCACAAAATACAGAGTTGATGCGATTAAACATGAATAGCGCGCCAGAGACCAGATGCCTATCGGCAAACGGTCAAAAATCCCGATAAAGGCGCAATGAGTGATACTTTGAGAAACAAACATCCGGTACGGGGCTGCGATTTTTTAACATAAGAAAAATTAAATCAATATTTTTAGTTATATAAGTTAATTGAAATAATTTTTACAGGAATTTATTCAAGCAGTGCATTGGCTGGTAATTTTTGGGGGGAGCAGATTCGAATATTTTTTTGGCGCCCTAATTGCCCTTGCTCAATTCGCACCTGATTTTTTGCGACAGCAAACGCCTCACTCAACCAATCAATTAACAAGGCATTTGCTTTGCCATCAACGGGCGGCGCCTTGATTCGAAGTTTTAATCTATCGCCATGCAATCCACAAAATTCATTTTTACTGGCATTGGGTTGCAGATGGCAAAACAACAATAAATCGGTGTTTTGCCATTGAAAATGAGACCGGGACATTACCAGTATCCGATGACTATCTTGGAGATTACCCCCAAATACTGCGCAGCATAATCAACCAGCATATTGATAATTTTCAGGCACAGAAAAACAAAAATGGGCGAGATATCCAACATGCCACCCAGGGGTGGAATTAATTTTCGAAAAGGCTTGGCGAATGGCTCCACAATTTGGCTGGCAAGATTAAACAGTGGATGGTATGCAAGTTGCGGAATAAAACTGCCGATAATCGAAACCAGCAAAGCAATAAAAACTATTCCGGTTATATAAGTTACCGCACCTAATATTCCCCAGAGCATTAATAATATCGGATTTGCAAATATGGATGACCCCAGCGTAAGTAACAGCAATACCGAGGCAAGATATTGAACAAGGATGATCAAAACAATTGACGCCAAATCAATACCAAAAAATCCCGGAATAATTTTGCGAAAAGGCCGCAATAATGGTTGTGTACCTTTGACTATGGCTTGTGACAAGGGATTATAAAAATCTGCTCTCACCAACTGCAGCAGCAACCTCATAATGATGAAAAAAAGCAGTACCGACATCAAGGTATAAACGATCAAATGTAATATGCTGCTTACCATAAAAACTCCGGAATTTATTCGCCCAATAACACAGACAATTCTGCTGCACGATTGCTACAGGCCTGCATTGCATTTTTTACGACTTCGCGAATATTGTCTTTTTCAAATGACAATATAGCTTGCTCAGTTGTACCTTTCGGCGATGTTACACGACGACGCAACTCGACGATATCCAGATCACTTTGTTTTGCCAGATTTGCGGCGCCCAGTGCTGTTTGTAAAGTGAGTTGCGTCGCAATTTCTTTCGATAAACCCTGAGCAACTGCAGCATCAATCATGGCCTCCATCAATAAAAAATAATAGGCTGGCCCGGAACCTGAAACAGCAGTCACTGCATTGAGCAGGGATTCATCTTCAACCCAACTGACAATTCCCACTGCAGACAAAATAGTATTGGCAAGTTGTTTTTGTTCAGAGTTTACGAAGGTATTAGCAAATAGCCCCGCTGCCCCCAACAATAATTGGCTGGGCGTATTAGGCATACAACGAACGATTGCATAATCGCCGTTTAACCAGCGCAATAAACTATTGGTTGTAATACCGGCCGCCAGAGAAATAACTAATGGCTTATGCATTAATGCAACCGATAATTCGCTGGCAACCTGTTTCAATATTTGCGGTTTGACTGACAAGATCACCAGATCTGCATTACGCACGGCAGCAAGATTATCCGTTGTAATATTCACAGAAAATTCATCCGCAACTTTTTGCAAACTTTCTATTCGCGGCCCTGATGCTGTAATATTTTTCGCTGCATAGCCTTGTTTTATGAGTCCGCCAATAATGGCTTTGGCCATATTACCTGCGCCGATAAAGGCGATTTTTTTATTTGTCATCTTGATTCCAACTTCACAATAAACATTTGATTGATTTTATTAATTTTTTACATCCCGCGATCCGAAAATATCCGTTCCCACTCTCACCAATGTTGCACCTTCGGCAATCGCAATTTCCAAATCACCTGACATACCCATCGACAAACTGTCCATAAAATCGTACTGATTTTTTAACTCCGCCATTTTACGAAAAGCGGCTCGCTGTTGTTCAGGATTATTGCCAGCAGCCGGTATTGCCATCAATCCACGCAATTGCAATTTGGGCAGGGATTTTACAGCGGCAGCCAATTCCGGCAATGCCTGCAACTGCACACCGGATTTGGTGTTTTCATCATCTATGTTGATTTGAATGCAAACATTCAGTGCCGGTAATGATGGCGGCCTTTGCTCTGATAATCGCTGGGCGATTTTCAACCTGTCCACGCTGTGCACCCAGGAAAAATGTTCCGCAATCGACCTGGTTTTATTGGATTGCACAGGCCCGATAAAATGCCACTCTATATCCTGAAGGTCAGTAAGTTGCTGTTGTTTATCCAACGCTTCCTGCAAATAATTTTCACCAAACATTCGCTGCCCGGCATGATAGGCTTGGCGAATTGCACTCGCTGGTTGGGTTTTACTGACAGCGATCAGGCGCACAGTTTGTGGTTTTCGACCGGATTCCAACACCGCACGATTAATTCGTTCGGTGACTTTCTGCAACTTGTCGTCTATCTTTTGCATATCGTGTAGCCGTTGAATAGTTGTCCGACTGCCTCAACCCCTGTCGCAGTTGTTGGCAAGAATAAATATTGTCCAATTCTATAAGGTAAAGCTCATGGATATTACTGAACTTCTGGCGTTTAGTGCCAAACAAGGCGCGTCTGATTTGCACTTGTCTGCGGGATTGCCGCCCATGATCAGGGTTGATGGTGATGTGCGCAGAATTAATTTGCCGCCCATGGAACACAAACAAGTTCATGGTTTGATTTACGACATTATGAATGACAAGCAACGCAAGGACTACGAAGAATTTCTGGAAACCGATTTCTCATTTGAAGTTCCTGGCGTTGCCCGTTTCCGTGTGAATGCATTTAACCAGAACCGTGGTGCCGGTGCTGTTTTTCGTACGATTCCGTCCAAAGTATTAACCATGGAAGAGTTGGGAATGGGCAATGTATTCCGCGATATTTGCCACGTACCGCGTGGACTGGTATTGGTCACAGGGCCAACGGGCTCCGGTAAATCAACCACACTCGCGGCAATGATTGATTACATCAACGACAACCGTTATGAGCACGTACTGACTATCGAAGACCCAATCGAGTTCGTGCATGAATCCAAAAAATGCCTGATTAACCAGCGCGAAGTTCATCGCGATACACACGGATTTGCTGAAGCCTTGCGTTCCGCACTGCGTGAAGACCCCGACGTGATTCTGGTTGGTGAGATGCGCGATCTGGAAACTATCCGTCTGGCACTGACTGCAGCAGAAACCGGGCACATTGTTTTTGGAACCCTGCACACCACATCCGCCGCCAAAACCATTGACCGTATAGTTGACGTTTTTCCGGCTAACGAAAAAGCGATGGTACGCTCGATGTTGTCCGAATCATTGCAAGCGGTAATATCGCAAACACTCTTGAAGAAAAATGGTGGTGGCCGTGTAGCAGCGCATGAAATTATGCGCGGTACTGCCGCAATTCGTAACTTGATACGTGAAGATAAAGTGGCGCAGATGTATTCTGCCATTCAAACCGGAGCAAGTTTGGGAATGCAGACCATGGATCAGTGCTTGTCCGATTTGGTTGCGCGCAGAATCATTGCGCGTGATCAAGCCAAGGCCAAAGCCAAATTCCCGGAAAATTTCTAATTAAACAAACCCTAACTCTCCCCTTCGAAAGGGAGAGCGAACAAAAATTAGCAGGTATTTATTATGGACTTTGATCGTTTATTAGCATTAATGGTGGAAAAAGGCGCGTCAGATTTATTTATCACTGCCGGCGTTCCCCCTTCAATGAAAGTCCATGGCAAAATTTTGCCCGTAACTGCCACTCCACTGGCTCCGGAAAAAGCACGCGAGTTGGTGCTGAGCGTGATGAATGAAAAACAACGCACCGAATATTTGGAAAACAAGGAATTAAATTTTGCAGTAAGCGCGCGTGGAATTGGCCGCTTTCGTGCGAGCGCTTTTTATCAACGCAATTTAACCGGAATGGTGTTGCGTCGCATCGAAACCAAAATTCCCACTATTGATGAATTGAGCCTTCCAGAAATTGTCAAAGAATTAGCCATGACAAAACGTGGCCTGATTATTTTTGTGGGTGCAACCGGTACCGGTAAATCCACATCGCTTGCATCCATGATCGGCCATCGCAATAAAAATTCAAAAGGCCATATTATTTCGATTGAAGATCCCATCGAATTTATTCATCAACATGAAGGCTGCATTATTACGCAACGCGAAGTGGGAATTGATACAGAATCATTTGAAGTTGCATTGAAAAATACCTTGCGTCAGGCACCCGATGTCATTCTGATTGGTGAGGTGCGTTCACGCGAAACCATGGATCACGCAATTGCATTCGCCGAAACCGGTCATTTGTGTTTATGTACACTGCACGCCAACAACGCTAACCAGGCTTTGGATCGTATCATTCACTTTTTCCCTGCTGATCGCCATCGTCAATTGTGGATGGATCTCTCACTCAATTTAAAAGCCATTGTTGCACAGCAATTAATTCCAACGCCCGATGGCAATGGTCGTCGCGCTTGTTTGGAAATTATGATCAACACCCCACTGGCACAGGATTTAATTCGCAAAGGTGAAGTGGCCGATCTTAAAGATCTGATGAAACGTTCTACTGAACTTGGTATGCAAACTTTCGATCAGGCGCTCTACAATCTTTACGACAACGGCGAAATCACTTACGAAGACGCACTGCTTCATGCCGACTCACCAAACGATCTGCGTTTGATGATCAAACTCGCCAGCGAAACCGACGCCAATTATTTATCACACGCTGCCGACAGTTTGTCGATACAAACCGAAGAACAAAATAATCGCGGCCGGATGTTTTAATGTCGAAACAGTCGGCTGTTGGTGCTACGCCCAACAGCCGACCCATCCTGTATACACAATCAAATGAGGCTGGAAAGGAATGTGGTTCCTGGGGTTTCTAATTCTGTGCATTACCGTCTGGGAAATTTCTCGAGGTAAAGTAGGCGTTGCAAACATACCTCTATTGAAAGTTGAACGAAGCGAGTCACCTATATTATTTTGGGCGCTAATTTTAGGTCAGGTATTATTGGGTGCACTAATACTCTTCCGCACCCTGTAGTTTTAATACTGTCTTAAGTTATTCGTTTTACATTCCCCCTCAACGCGACCAGGTGGGTTTCATAACCATTTCGGCCCAATGAAAGAAAAAGCATCTGATGAGGTTTTTTACATGAAGTGGTTAATTCAACTCGTGAAATTACAACTGTCGATTTTTTGCGCCCATGCCGTCCATGCCCTGCTCCCTATCAACGCAGCGAATTTCAAATTGATGGGTCTTTTAACTCTGGGTAATATTGTTTTCATGCTGCTTCACCCTGAATCAGCATTCTTCGGCATTGCGGGAATTTTTTTGATTATGACCATCAGCAGAGTCAGGTTAAATTGATTTCAATCAGGATTTTGCCAACCAATCTTCCAACAAAATTCTCGCTGCGATTGAATCAACAGGGTTATTTTTATAATCGCGCGAGCCGCCTTGCTGAATAACTTCGCCTTTTGCGGCAAAGCTCGTTAATCGCTCGTCTATCATTTCGACTTTTACACCGAAACGACCATGAATTCGATTAGCAAATTTTTTGGCGCGGACACTGAGTTCGCTTTCGCTGCCATCCATATTGAGCGGCAAACCAACCAGCACCAAATCGGGTTTGAATTCTTGCAATATTTTTTCGATTTGATTCCAGTCGGGAATTCCATCTTTCGCTTTTAATCCGGGCAAGCTACTGGCAGTTTTGGTGATGGTTTGTGCGGAAGCGACACCAATATTTTTGGTGCCGTAATCAAACGCGATTAATCGGGTGATATTTTTTGTATCAGGCATGCCCGGCAGAACCTGACATTAATTGCAGATCAATGCCAAGAGAGCGGGCCGCTTGCGCCCAGCGTTTATCAACCGGCGTATGAAAAATAATATTTTTATCCGCAGGGACGGTTAACCAGGAATTAGCCGCGATTTCCGATTCCAGTTGACCTTCACCCCAACCGGCATAACCCAGAGAAATTAAAAAATCCTGTGGGCCGTTGCCTTCTGCCATTGCAGCAATAATATCGCGCGATACAGTCAAACTGATTTCATCTGACACTTTCAGTGTGGTCTGCCACTGCGTTTCACTGGAGTGCAATACAAAGCCACGCTCAGGTTGCACGGGGCCACCCGCCATCACAATTTGCTCGCCATAACTGGCGTTATCTTCCAATTGCATTTGCGCAAAAATTTCTTTTAATTGCATGGGTGTCGCGGTATTGATCACCACACCCATTGCACCTTTGTCACTGTGCTCACAAATGTAAGTCACTGTGTGTGAAAACGAAGGATCAGCCATTCCGGGCATAGCAATCAAAAAATGATCGCGCAAACTGCCTGGCGTCAATTCTTCTATTTGCGTTAAAAAATCCAGATCATGATTCATAAAATTAATTTGCTGTGGTGGTAATCGAACTTTCCTTACCGGTAATTTCAAAATTCCAGGTACGGATGATTTGCAATCTATCGGCATGTTTACGAATTTCTGCAGGGAAAGGTGCATAAGGTGCCGCCAGGCGCACAATTTGTCTGGCGGCATCATCCAGTAAACGCTTACCGGATGACTGCATCACTTTTACTTCAAAAACCGAACCATCCGGATTAATTGTCACTGACAATCTTAGTTGACCGGTGATACGACGGTTCAGGGCTTCACGCGGATAATTGCGATTGCCCACCTGTTCAATTTTGGTACTCCAGTCATGCAGATATTTTGCATCATAAGTCGCTTTGGTGGATACAGAAGTCAAGGTACGAATGCGTGGACGCTTTGCATATTCCTGACGTTGCTTGTCCAGTTTTGCCTGCAGACTGGCAAGATCATCAACTTCCAATAATTGTTCGTCTTTCGCCCCGTCAATTTTTTCTTCCTGAACATCGGGATCAGGATTTTTTTGTTTGCTGACTTTGTTGTCTGTTGTGGATTTTGTTGTCACCACAATTTTTTGTTTGTCCGCCTTATCAGCTGCTTTTTGTTGCTGGGGAACAGGATTCACCTTGCGAATTTGTGCATCGGCGAACTGTGCTCTCTGGTCTGTTGTCAGCTGCTTGGCTTCAT
>CAMLRJ010000112.1 GCA_946482345.1 uncultured Cellvibrio sp. | reverse complement strand
CCCAGGGTCACTTCAGACAGCGACAGATGAAAACTCGGTTCCGTCACTTCCAGATTGATTACCTTGGTGTGAGTGTCACCAATATCGGCGTTATTGCTCAAAGTCAATGTCGCTTGGTAGCGTCCAATAGAGAGGCCTGTCGTATCGACATTAAGGGGAACATTTTTACTACCTGAAGAAGCGGGCACACCAACACTTAGCCAGCTTTGATCGGATTTAAGGCTCCAATTAAGGTTACCCCCCGCGTAGACGTAAACCGGACTACTGAACTTGGAGTTCGAGCTCGCAAACACGGCATTAAAACCAGGAGTATCGTAGCCAAATGCCAGCGGCACATTCACTTTCATTGTCACGTGAACACTAACTGTGTCGAGTATATCGCCGTCTGTATTTGCGCTACCGACTAACACATTAGCTGTATAAGTGCCTTCCGCTTTGTTAACAGCTGTTGCAGTGAGTGCCAAACGGAACGTGCTGTTAGAAGCTGCAACCACATCAACACTTAACCAATCAGGGGCATTGCCAGAAAACGCCGCACCCATGTAAGCAACCTTGTTACTCTTAACAGAAATCTCGGCCGCATTCACATTTTCATAACTTTTACCGGCATCGAGCTCAAAAGGAACGGACGTAGTACTGATACTGAAAGTTTTGCTCCCACCGGAAGACCCGCCAGAACCGCTGCTACTTCCACCACCGCCACCACAGGCGCTCAACACACCAAAACATAAAATGGTAATAATAGTTCTAACTAACGTCATTTTTGAAAACCTCGAGTGAATACTGCTTTAGAGACACACCAAGACGCCGGCTCCTCCAACAAGATCTAACCATAATCATAAATATGGGAGAGACACACACACTACTCAGAACTTAGTTATTTACTCCACAGTAACCGACTTAGCCAAATTCCTCGGCTGATCCACATCCGTCCCTTTAATAATTGCTACGTAATAACTCAGTAACTGCAAAGGAATGGTATAGAGAATTGGTGCCAACCATGGGTGGATATGTGGAATATTAATTACTCGCATGGTGTTGTCGGATTTAAATTGTGCATCGACATCCGCAAACACATACAAAATACCGCCGCGTGCACGTACTTCTTCGACGTTGGATTTTAATTTTTCCAACAAATCGTTATTGGGCGCGACCACAATGATTGGCATTTCGGCATCGATTAATGCGAGAGGACCGTGTTTTAATTCACCGGCGGCATAAGCTTCTGCGTGAATGTAAGAAATTTCTTTTAACTTCAACGCACCTTCCATTGCAATCGGATATTGATCGCCGCGGCCTAAAAACAATGCGTGATGCTTATCAGCGAATTCTTCTGCAAGTGCTTCGATTTGTGATGCCAGTGTTAAAGACTCTTCCAGTTTTGACGGAAGATTTTTTAAGGCAGCAACCATGTCTTTTTGATCAGTAGCAGAAAGGCCGTTGTATTTTCCAATAGCCAATACCAACATCGCCAAACCGACTAATTGGGTGGTAAACGCTTTGGTTGAGGCCACACCAATTTCTGCACCGGCGCGTGTCATAAACGCAAGATCTGATTCGCGTACTAGCGATGAGCCGGCGACGTTACAAATTGAAAGGCTGCCTAAATATCCCAATTCTTTTGCAAGGCGCAATGCAGCAAGTGTATCGGCAGTTTCACCGGATTGACTGATAGTCACAACCATGCTGTTAGGTTGCACAAAAGATTTTCTGTAACGGAATTCACTGGCGATTTCGACATTACAGGAAATACCAGAGAAAGTTTCCAACCAATAACGTGCAACCATGGCCGAGTGATAGCTGGTACCACAAGCAACGATTTGAATGTGTTTTACTTTTTTGAATAATTCAGCAGCGCCATTGCCAAAAGTTTCATCCATCACTGAATCATTACTCAAACGACCTTCGAGTGTATTCAACACCGCATTGGGTTGTTCGTAGATTTCTTTCAACATGAAGTGACGATATTGGCCTTTGTCGCCCGCGTCATAACTGGCGGTTGATTCGTGAACTTGACGCTCAACGGCTTTTCCATCCTTATCAAAAATTTTAATTGATGTGCGAGTAATTTCGGCAACGTCGCCTTCTTCCAAAAAGATAAAACGACGAGTCACTGGCAACAAGGCTAATTGATCAGACGCAATAAAGTTTTCGCCGATCCCCAAACCAATTACCAAAGGTGAACCGGAACGAGCAACCACCAAGCGCGATGAATCATTTTTATCCATCAACACAGTGCCGTAAGCGCCGTGCAATTGTTTTACCGTTTTTTGTACAGCGGTTAACAAATCATTGGCTTGTTTTAATTCTTTTTGCACCAAATGCGCAATCACTTCGGTGTCGGTATCAGACGTAAATACATAACCTTCACTTTGCAATTGTGTGCGCAAAGGTGCGTGGTTTTCGATAATGCCGTTGTGCACTACTGCGATATGTTCTTTGGAAACGTGTGGATGCGCGTTGCGTTCGCTTGGTTCACCGTGAGTGGCCCAACGAGTGTGCGCAATACCGGTACCACCGGGAGTCGGTTGTGCTTTGACTGCGTCGGATAATTCTTTTACTTTTCCGAGGCGACGCAAACGTTGCAAATCACCTGTTGAATTCACCACGGCAACACCAGCAGAGTCATAACCGCGATATTCCAAACGACGCAAACCTTCCACCAGAATATCCACCACATCACGTTGTGCTACTGCACCTACAATGCCACACATAATTTATCTCCTTTGATAAAAATAAAAAATTAATTAATCAAATACAAAACTGTCATTTTCGATCAAGATACACTTATCTCGCACATATTTCTTTAATACTCCTGTCGCGTTTAACAATCCGTTGGCGCAATTCCTTTTAACTCTGGAGAGTATTGAAATGAAATTAGTAAAACTCGTTTTAGGTTTGTCTTTAATGACTGCAACTGCATTAAGTTCACAGTCTTTTGCAACTGATCCTTGCGGCACTTTGTCTGGAACTCCACGTGCTGCTTGTGAGGACGCACAACCCAAACCCAACTGCACAACAACTTACGTAATTGACGCCAGTGTTTGCACAGGTGTTCCTCATCCTTATTACCAATATTGTCTGGATCGCGCACCCAGAAAAGCAGTTACCAGTTGTAAATAAACATTGCCCCGCCATTGCGGGGCTTTGGTTTTAACAATCTGCACAAATAACCTGAACACCTTGTTGCTCAATCTTTTGTTTATCCTGCGCCGAAATATCCGCGTCAGTGACCAACACTTTTATCATCGACCAAGGCAATTCAAGGTTGTGAATTTTGCGGCCGATTTTGTCGGACTCGGCCATCACAATCACTTCGCGCGCGACTTCTGCCATCACGCGACTCAAACTATAAAGTTCATTAAACGTGGTCGTACCGCGCGCCAAATCCAAACCATCGGCCCCAATAAAAAATTGATCAAAATTGTAAGAACGCAAAATCTGCTCAGCCAACTGTCCCTGAAAACCTTCGGATTTTGGGTCCCAGGTTCCACCCGTCATCAAAATAGTGGGTTCGTTTTCCAGTTCACGCAGGGCGTTGGCGATACTCAAAGAATTAGTCATCACCACCAAACCCTGCTTGTGTGAGAGCTCGGGCAAAAGGGCGGAGGTGGTGGAGCTACCGCTGTCGAGAATGATTCGATTATGGTCGCGGATCAGCTGGGCAGCGGCTTTGGCAATCGATTGCTTTCGTTGTGAAACTTTTTCGACAGAAGGGTCTTGAATCAGCTCTTGCGGGACAGGAACTGCTCCGCCATAGCGACGAAGCAGCAAACCATTGGATTCCAACGCCGCCAAATCCTTACGAATCGTAACTTCCGAGGTATCAAACTGCTCCGCCAAAGCCTCAACGCTCACCTCTCCACTGGAGTTCAAGCGTTCAATAATGGCTCTACGGCGCTGTTGGGTGTTACGTTTGGTCATAAATCCTTACCATAAGTTTCGAAACGAAAGATATTCTAGTCGAACGAAACTTTTTAGCAAGGTTTATTTTTGGTGAATGAAAGATGAGGATGGTCGATCTCTGGCTTTTTATTAGTCATCGACTTGGTATATATTGCATTCAGAATCATTTGGCAGGAGGACGTATGCCACACAGTGTTTTGATTGTAGTATCAAATAAAAAAACCGGAGACACCTATCTTAGTCGCTCCTATCCGGATGATGACATAAACAATAATAACAAGATCGAACTCTACCGCACCCCCGTGTACAAAATTGTGATCAAAGGCATGGACAGCACTAACGCATCCCAAATCAAGGAATGGCCTGCTGTGAGATTCATGCCCTACTGGAATGATCCGAAAACTACAATCCCAGCTATGGTACCCAGAATCGCCATTCTCCTTATTCTGGCGCCATTCAACTTCGGGATTCTTTTCTAATCCATGCCGGACCACAAAACCTGAGAGACAGCGGATGGGGATCGGCCGGATGTGTCGAAATTATCGGTAACTTCGACAATTTCAAAGACGATATCAAGCGTATTTCAGGCTCAACCCGTACCAACAGCCACGATGCAATTCTGGAACTGGTCAAGACAGGAAAATTGTTTGTAGAAGTCGAATATGATAATCCACCCAATTTCAAGTCGAACCTGGACAGTGAGGTATGAGTGTGAAAGTGCTTCAACATTTTCGTTGTTCAGTACTAGTGTTGACTGCATTACTGTCAAGTTGCAGTCTTGCCAATGATCCTCCTGCAGTCGCGGTATCTTCAACAAACACCAAAATCATCGTTCACCATGAAGTTACGAAGGAAACTGATTTTTTTGTCAGTCAACAAACTATCCAGGGATCCAGTAAGCAATCTGAGGGGACGGATTCAAACCAGTGGCTCGACGACAACCGCACCCTGATTGGATACTTCGCCAAGCACTCAATCGACATCTCATCCTGCAATTATGAGGTGACTGTAAAAAACCACTCGTTTAAATTTACTTCAGGACAGGAATTGGACTCGCTGGTTGCTTATCAGTATTTTGTGATATTCAGAGATTGTCCGCAGGTTGCGGAACGCCTGCCAAAATTAGTGGGGAACGCCCGTTTCCCAGCAACATTGGATTCTACGCACAAACACCCTTCAACTCTATATTTGCTGGGCCACCAGACACCCTTGTCTATTGTAAGTCTCTACGGGATGCCGACTTACTATCCATCGAATGTGGTTGAATCGGTTCTCGAGCACATTACCCGGATTACAAAACCTTGAGTTAATTTATTTTCCTGTTACGCAATTCCGAAATCTTTTAAAACCACAACCGCGAGGGCAAGCGTTGCTCACATTCTTTGCTTGAATTGGGAACACTGTCGATTGGGCGGATACCCTCGGTGCTGCGCCAGGTGATGAATTTTCCGTTGTTATCAAAACGATACTGTTTATGTGTTTCACCATTCACGATTATGGATTCTGCCGGTTTAATCACGGCTGAGTATTTGGCACCGAGGAATTCAATGGTTAACAATAAACTGTAAGATTGAATATTATTTTCGCTGGCACCTAACAAACTCCAATAGCCTTTCACCAATTCACCGCGAGTATTACCTTTACCCAAAGTGCCATTGATATTGGCTTCGTCTATGTATTTTACGCAGGCTTGAAATGAACCATTTAATGCATTGCTATTACCTTGAAAATAAAATTCCACTTCCTGATCCTTCAATTGGTCGGGACCATAACCCAAATCCATATCAGATACTTTTATTTTAAATCCACCTATTGCTGTAAAAGGTTGTATGCTTTCTGCAATTTTTACCAGACTGCTGAGGCTTTCTGTTGAATCCATACCGCTCGTAAAGTTGTGATTGATCAATGACGACAAATCACTGTCATCATCACCCAAACTTTCAGTTAATGAATCAATTAAATTTTGATTATTACTATTGGTAAAAAAATCAATAGCATTATCTATGCTGTTATCAGTTGAAGTTTCCTGCAGTGTTTTAATCACAACGGATTCAACCGCTTTTACGCCGCCGCTGACATCGTTTTGCATTTGGTTAGCTTTTTCTGCGGGGATCAAACTATTGACCAATTCTGGAATTTTCACCGCTGTTTGGGCGACGCGCTCAAATTGACTCACCCCCATATCTGTTGGTAAATCATAATCGTTGTCTTTGTATATTTGGCGAAGACTTTCTTCTGCTGTATCCAGAATATCAATTATCTTTTCAGGCGTAATCAATTCTGCCAAAGAGGTTTCCGCACTCGCTAATTCTTTTGCAAGCTGTTCGTAAACTATTGCCGATGCATCATTGGGCGTACCAAAATCATCGCCAATTTTATTGTAGGTATCGGTTAATCTGTCAGATAAAACGCTGGTCAGTTTATGCAAGGTTAATGCGATATTTAGCAGCTTGCTATTTACAACATCGGAAGAATTAACGTAATCGATATCCAGATCAGCCGACGTTAAATCCAGTGATTGCAAAATTGCGCTGACTTCTGCATCTGAGGCATTAACCAATAAAGTGGTAATAGGGCTGATTACACTGAAAGGCACCTGATCGTTAACCACATCTACACGGCGGCTTAATTGCCCTTCGAAAGGCTCACCTGTTAACACATCATATCCACCATCAATTCTTATTATGACGGATGTTGTGGTTTGGTTGGTTCGCAAACAATATTGTGCTTGTTCGCTGCTGACACCACTCGCACAGTAATTGGTTTGCGTTAAGGGGTTATAGCTGTAGTAGCCATCATTATCGGTAAACGCAAATGCTTCCCATGGATCACGAGTGGCATTGTTGTTGGTATCCAAAAAAACCAAAGCGCGTGCTATGTGTCCATCAACCGCTGCACCTGAAAAGCTGACGTCTTTTGCTGATGGATTTTTTTCAGCGGCATCCTGGCCCGATCCTCCACAACCTGTCATTCCTGCCAGAACTACAGAAAAACCTGCTGCAAGAGTGATTGGAAAATTTTTCATGATTTCAACACCTGTTTGATTAACAACTAAAATTTTTCATCGAAACTGAATGCCACACCCAATACACGCGGAAACTTGTCTCCATCTACTACGGTCGTTTCCTGCCCGTAATTGATGTCAAGATTAAACACCTTAAAAAATGTCAGGCCCGCATTCAGACTTGTTAACTCTTCACCTGCGAGATTTTTTGTGTAGCCGATTCGGGGAGATGGAATCCAGAAACTGCTGGTTTCATAACTTGTTGCCAAATGAAAATACTGATTATCAAAACCCACTATATCGTTGTAACTTGCAAGATCCATCGAGCTGGTGATATGCCATTTTTTTGATAATTTAAACAACAGATCAGCCGTAGCCACAGGTGTCATTTCGTGAACTTCTTTGGCTTTGAGTTTTGGTTTTATTTCAACAAAATATTGCGCCACATTGCAGTTATCTGCTGCAGTGCTGCCGGGAATTTCCTGAGCACAGTTCAAACCGACACTATTGAAATCAAATTCCGGTTTGTTCACATGACTCAAGGTAAACCCAACGCGATAGCGATTCGCATCCCAGACTGCACCTATGTCAATATTGATTCCGGAATTGGATACCATATTTTTATCGTATTCATCGCGAATAATATCTTCTACTTCATCATTCTGAATGCCTTCAAGCCAAAACACTTGTTTGCTCAAATCCAATTTAATAGCGGATATTTTTGCACCCACAAACAATTGGCCCGAAGAAGAATCTTCACTGGACTTTTCAAAAATCGGCCGACTGTAACCAAGACCAAAAGCCGTCTGCTGTCCGCTTTTTAAATAGAGTGAGGTGTTGGTAGAAAAAGTTTCGTTTTGCTGATTAAAAATCAAAACATCATCCAGAATACGGCCTGACATCTGGGCGACGTAACCAAAATCAGCTTGCAAACTTCCACCCAGAAAATCGCTTTTTACATAGAGAGGTAGATGAAGACTTGCGGTATTTTTTATATAACCTTCTTCACCCATAATCGGCAGCAAATTATTAAAGCGCGCCAGGGTTTCATCAACAGAATCTGTCGCCAGTGATGGATCATCAATAATGTCGATTAACTCTTCCAGATCATCGGCAAAATTTTGCACGTCGCCAAATTCAATATTAATTGTCAGCGATGGCAAATAACCCCAGCGCCATTTTTCATCTTCATCAATCATCAAGCTGGACATAGCAGGATTAAAACTGCCCGCATGTAACGAATGTTCTGAAGAGCCTGGCCCCGTTGTCAGAGAAGAGCCATTGAGTACGTAAGACTGCCCCGCGATGCCTGGTAGTGCAAAACTTAACAAACCGGTTAACGCAAAAAAAATAACTTTCCTTTGGCCATATTTTTTTTGTTGACTGATACACATAAATTATTCCCGTTTACAATTAACACTCCTTTTGACCCTAGATTAAAACTTTTACTTTGCGTAATTTTTTTCGTCCATATAGCGATTTAATTTGGGGGGATACATTTTTAGATGTGGGAATTTTTATATCTAAATATCTGCAAAAATGCCATGCCAATTTACTGGCTCTTTGATTGACTCCGATATTTTGAACTGACTGAGTGTCAATTTTTTAATGCGGGGAATTATGCCATGCGGAGGATCCGGGATATAAATTGATGATCATATTGAAACGAATTTTTTCCCAATAAAAAACCAGCGATTGCTGGTTTTTTATTGGGAAAATTCAATCTCTTTAATTCGCAAATTTGGATAACAAACGAATGTACGCAACCTGATAATCATTGTGGTTTTCGGTTATCTGCCAGGAATTGAGCGGCCAGCTGGTGTTGAAGTCCAGATAGGACTTCATGGCGGGCTGTCCCTTGGGTGG
>CAMLRJ010000111.1 GCA_946482345.1 uncultured Cellvibrio sp. | reverse complement strand
CGCTCTTCGCCTTCAAGTGCAACCAGAGTGCTTTGCGCTTTGTTGTTTTTAATGGATTTTTGTACTTGTAAATGTTGATGACCTTTGCTGGCAACCTGTGCAAGATGAGTCACGCATAACACTTGTCCTTTTTCGCCTAATTGCCGTAACAGTTTTCCAACAATTTCACCGGTTGCACCACCAATACCCACATCAACTTCATCAAATACCAGCGTTGGAATTGCAGAAGTTTGTGCTGTGACCACTTGAATGGCCAAACTGATGCGCGACAATTCTCCGCCCGATGCCACTTTCGCCAAAGATTTTGCAGCTTGACCCGGATTGGTGCTAATTAAAAATTCAATATCATCCAATCCTTTGGTCGTCGCTTTATTCGCGCGCTCAATTTGCAAAGTAAAATTGGCGCTGGACATAGCCAAAAGTTTTAATTGATCGTTAACTTGCGCGGCTAATTTTTTACCTGTCTTTTGTCGTTGATCCGATAACTTTGTCGCCAATTGCATAAAATGTTTTTCAGCGTGATCCACTTGTTGCTGCAATTCATCCAGCTTGCCATCACCTGCATCCAGTTCACTGAGTTCATTGCTTAATTGCAAAAATAATGCGGGTAACTCCTGTGCTTTAACACGATGTTTTCGCGCCAGATCGTAAGCCTGGGTCAAACGCTGTTCGATCAATTGCAAACGTTCAGGGTCAAGTTCAAATTTATCCATGTCCTGTACAATTTCCTGTTGTGCTTCTTCAATTTGAATTTGCGCGTTTTGCAATAATTCCTCAGCTGTTTGCAAATGTTTGGATTTGTGTTGCACTTGCCGCAATAAATTCAAGGCGCGATAAAGCTGTGAGGATAATCCCTGGCGATCATCGCTGCATAAATCAACCAGCTGTTGGCAAACTGTCAGCGTATCTTCAGCAGATGCCAATAACTTTTGTTCATTTTCCAGTTGATCAACTTCACCCTCTTGCAATCCCAATGTTTCCAATTCTTCCACTTGATAACGCAAGAGCTGATAACGCGCATTCACTTCCGTCGAGTTATCACGCAAACGCACAAAACGTTCATGTAATTCGTGCCATTGCAAAAATGCGGCGCGCACTTGTTTGGCTAATTCTGTGTGCTGGCCAAATTCATCGAGTAAACGCAGATGGGTATCTTTATGCAGTAAGGACTGGTGTTCATGTTGGCTGTGAATATCAATCAACATTTCTCCCAGTTCTCGCAGCTGTTGCAGGGTGACAGGTTGGCCGTTGATATAGGATTTGGATTTACCTTCGTTGTTCACCAGTCGTCGCAAAATGCATTCGTTGGGTGAATCCACTTGTTGTAAATCGTGCTGAACCAACCATTCCTGTGCCTGCAGGATTCGTTGAGTATCAAAGGTCGCCACAATATCTGCACGTGTCGCCCCTTGCCTGACTCTGTCCGCTTCGGTTTTATCTCCCAAAGCCAATCCCAGTGCATCCAGCAAAATCGATTTGCCCGCACCGGTTTCCCCGGTAATCACCGTCATGCCCGCCGAAAAATCCATTTCAAGCTTATCCACCAGGGTGAAATCCTGAATACAAAGTTGTGTCAGCATATTGGCCTCACGAAAAGTTGCCTCACCAAAAATCCCGCAAAAACATATGGCTGTTTATACAGTATTTTGGCTGGGGATTCCAGCGGGTTTACTCATTCACTTAAGTCAGCCAGCCCCGAATAAGTTGTTCGACTTTTTCGAGATCGTAATTTTTCAGTGCGGTAGAAAGCTGTTGATGGTGAAGTTTACCGAGGGTTTCGGGTGGTATTTTGGCGAACAGGGATTTCACGCTGCTCATGTCACCATGGGTTGCGAAATCCATGAGAGATTCCAACTGGGGTTTTACTGCGGCAAGATTAACGGATTCAGTTTCGGGGTTATCTGATGATTGATCAGTGTCAGGGTTGAAATCATTATTGGAATGTTTTGCGCCGGCAAATGTAATCAAGGCCTGAAAAATTTCGTTAAACGAATAAGGTTTGCCAATAAAATCCTGAAAACTTTGCGCCATATAATATTCGCGTTCATGTTCAAGGCTTGATGCGGAAACAGCGATAATCGGTGTATTAATATAAGTCGGAATTTGACGAAGAGCTTGCAGCATTTCCAAGCCGTTGAGATCCGGCATGCGAATATCGGTAAAAATTAAATCGAATTGTTTTTGTGTGGACTTCTCCAATCCTTCGCGTCCGTCAAATGCAAAATCAACCTGACAACCCGTTTCTGTTAACAAATCAACCAGAATCTGGTTGCTCGCTTTATCATCCTCAACCACCAGAACATTAACGGCTTTGGTTAATTCAATAGATGTCAGATTATTAAGAAACTCATCGCTCAACTCGGCTGATTCTTCTTTAAAAGGCAAGCGTAAAAAAGCCTTGGTGCCAACACCTACCTGGCTTTGTAACTGCAAGCTACCGCCCATGGCTTCCGCAAGGTGACGAGATAAAGTTAATCCCAAACCCGTACCGCCAACATTTTCACCGGCCATACCTTGTTTGAATGCAACAAATAATTCGGTTAATTCATTTTCTGCAATACCTGCACCCGTATCACTGACAATAAATTCAATGCCGTAATGCATTTTTTGCAAATGCAAACCCACTCTTCCCTGTTCGGTAAATTTTATGGCGTTGCTTAGCAGATTAATTAATATCTGCCCCAGTTTTTGTCTGTCGCCTTTTACCGTGTAGGGCTTTTGTAAACCAATTTCGACTTCAAGCAAAAGCCCTTTTGCGCGGGCACGATCCGACACTACTGTGATCACGGTTGCTACTTCCTGATGCAAATCGAAATAATCTTGCTTGATATTCAATGCGCCCGATTCAATTTTGGAAAGATCCAAAATGTCATTGATTAAGTCCAGTAATTTGTGGCTTGATGTTAAAATTGCTGACAATTTTTCCCGTTGTTGCGGGCCTATCTCCTTGTCCCGAATCAATAATTGCGAATAGCCCAGCACTGCATTTAAAGGTGTGCGAATTTCATGACTCATATTTGCCAGAAATCGACTTTTTGCCTGGGTAGCGGCTTGTGCTGTATCTTTTGCAATTTGCAAAGCGTGAATTAAATAATGTTTTTCCGAAATGTCCCGCCCGATTCCCAATACGCCTATCACTTCACCTTGTAAATTTTTAATGCCTAGTTTCAGTGTGTCCAATAAATGCGGGGTTGAATCTGAAGCAACCAGCCATTGCTCATATCGATGCGGCTGTTGATTATTTTGCAAGGCTTTTTCATCGTGCAAACGAAAATTAGCCGCTACTTCTGCGGCAACCAGATCAAATTCATGTTTTCCAATAATATCGTCTTCTGTCAATCCGAGTAGTTTGGCAAAAGCCTGATTGCAACTGAGATAATATCCTTCTGTACTTTTTAACCAAATAGGATCAGGAATATTGTCCAGTAAACTGCGCAAGTGTTGTTCGCGTTGAAACAATTCGCTTCTGGATTTTTCCAACAATTCCTGTGCCGCTTTTCTTTCGGCGATTTCATTTAATAACCAATCATTGGTTGAGCGTAGTGATCGTGTGTGATATTCAATATCTTCTTCCAGTTTCTTCTGGTTGTGGGCTATCAACAAATCTTGTCGTTGTTGCGCATAAATATAGGAAAACAACAAGGCAAAAAATAGCAGACAACAAATCAATGCGCTGATTTGTAACCAGCTCAGTATCCACCCGGATGACTGGATCTGATAAACCTTTAATTGAAAAGTTTTGTCTAGAAGGTACCAGGGGGTTTGTAAAATCAACTGCGTTGATGCGATGTGTTGTTCTTTTTTCCATTTCCCATTTTTATGAACAAGCATAAATTTTTCGTTACCCGTCTCTATTTCAATAGCCGCTATGTCGGGTGATTTTCCAACCTGCTGCAGTGCATGATTTAACCATTGATGTAAATCAACACTGCCAATAACCCAGCCACGAAAATAACAATTACCTTTTTTGGTGCTTAAGCAATCCATCACTGGATGATAAACATAAAAATTAGCCAGCTCCGATGCCTGAGTGAACTGAAGTTCACTCACAAATAGCTGTCGGTTTTCTTTATGCTGATTGATAAATCGCATTAAATCGGTAACTGAATCCAATTTGGATTTTTCATCCAGTGAAAAAGACCAAAAAACAGGTTCCGTGGTTTGGTTTTTAAAATTTTTAATCGGTAGCCAGGTGAGACTGTTTATCCACGGACTTCGCTCCAGTAATGGTTTGGCCAATTCATCGAAATCTTCTGCGGTTGGATATATTTTGTAATAGAAGCGATTCATCACATCCATATCACGCAAGCTTAATTCAAGGCGATTGTTTAATGCGGTTTGAAATCGTTGTGATGCCAGCTCCTGTTGTTGTTTAATTTGCTTGTCTTCAATAAAATTAATTGCCGCCATAATAAATATAGAAATACCAGCGACGGATGACAGCAATAAAAATGCCCTTGCACCAGGATTCCCTACGCGCAATTTTTTTAAAAAACACCAGAGCAATAAAGGGGTAAATAATAACATTCCCGCTGAGTCGCCCATCCACCAGGACAACCAATTGTTTAGCAGTTCACCGGTAACTATTTGTAAGTGATAAAGAATCAAAGTGCCTATACTGGATGAAATCAGGCAACCAGCAAACACACTGATAATGAAAGGTAAGAGTTTGACAATTGACAGAGTGAAATGATGATCAAATAATTTTTTATTAATACGTGCCACGGCAACCGCTTGCAGGCTATCAGCTATTGCCATTATGGATGCATAAAAAACCAATTCGGGCAGTGGATTTGTGAGCTGGTTGAAGTTTAATAAAAGTGTCGCCAGCAAAGATCCTGCAAAGATGGCGGGTATGTAACGCCAGCCGAAATAAAAACAACTAAACAACGCCAATCCCGCAGCGGGCCAAACCAGCGTAACGCCGGAAGTAAAACCGCTCCAGGCCATGCCGAATTTTGCCAGAAAAAAATAACCGGTCGTAATGCTGATTGCGATCAGCAGCGTTCGACCTATATTCATTAATTTAGTGTTTGGCATCATCTTTTAGTAAATATTGTTGCAGATGATGCGCATCTAACAATTCCGGACGATGAAAATGATATCCCTGTACCCAGCTGACACCGAGTTCCGCCAGAATGGTTGCAACAGCTTCATGTTCAACAAATTCCGCCGTAATTTCTTTTTTCAGTGAAGATGCCATTTCAACAATCGATTTGACCATGGCGTAGTGTGATGCATCGGTATCCATATCGCGTACAAAAATTCCATCGATTTTGATTTTATCAAACACCAGTTGATGTAAATAAGCGTAGGATGCGAAACCGCTGCCAAAATCATCCAGTGCGAAATGGCAACCCATATCACTCAAACTGCGCATAAAGGATTTTGCGGATTCGACATTGATGATGGCTTCGGTCTCGGTGACTTCAAAACATATTTTATTGGGCGGAATTTTGAAGTCATGCAGTTTTGTGGAAATGAATTGAGAGAACGCCAGATCACGAATACTGATTGCAGAGAGATTGATTGAGATCAGTTCAATTTTATTCAACAAAACCGGGTTTTTTGCAAAAAATTCAAAGGCCGCATTGACAACCCATCGATCCAGCTTGCCGATTAAATGTAATCTTTCCGCAGGGCGAATAAATTCGATGGGATATATGATTCGGTTTTGATTGCTGTCCCACAATCTTAACAAAATTTCCATGCGGTAAGATTTTTCCTGTTGTGGTTGAATATTTTCAACAAACTGAAAGAAAAGCCGAAAAGAGTTTTCTTTTAACGCATCGACCAATCGCGATGCCCAATTAATACTTTCACGTTGGCTGGACTTTTCATTAAGTGCGTCATTGAAAGTGCGGACAATGCCCCGGCCTTCGTTCTTGGCCAAATAAAGAGTTTCGTCTGCGTACAGCATGACCTGATCAAAACTGTAAATTTTATCCGAGAGTTGGATGGCGCCTATTGATGCTTCAAGATTGAATTGTTTTTCTTCCCATTGAAAACTGAAATCCTGCAAATGGTTCAATATAGTTTGCGCCAGCGCCATGCCTTTGGTATTCAACACTATAGGTGAAACCACCACAAACCTGTCACCACCAATTCGCGCAAAAAAATCTTCACGCGATAGTAATCCGGAAATTGAATCAGCAAATTGCCTTAATAATTCATCACCGGCTACACTGCCACAGCTTTCATTAATTAAGCGAAACCTGTCTATATCAATAAGTAAAAAAGTTGCAGATGATGAATCCAGCTGGATGCGTGCCAACAATTCGGAAACATGACTCTCCAGTGCATTACGATTATAAAGTCGTGTGACAAAATCATGTGTGGCTAAATAATTCAGCCTGTCCTGCATATAGCGACGTTCATTAATTTCTTCGCGCAAATGACGATTGGCCAGGGTCAGCTCGGCAGTGCGTTCGCGTACTTTGGTTTCAAGTGAGCGATTGAACGATTGAAGTTCTGCGAGTAATTGCTTGCGTTCGAGATGATAATTAACTCGCGCTTTTACTTCGTCGGCATTAATCGGTTTGGTAATGTAATCTGCTCCGCCGACTTGAAAACCCAAACTGATATCGTCGGTGCGGGCGGTGACAAAAATAATGGATATGGCAGCGGTATCCGGATTGGCTTTCAATCTTTTGCAGACTTCAAAACCATTAATGTCGGGCATCATAATGTCCAGCAAAATCAAATCAGGATTTTGTTTCGCTGTAATTTCCAGTGCGCGTTCTCCTGAAGTTGCCACCAATAACTGGCAATTAAGATCTTCAAGAATGGCGCTTAAAACATCAAGGTTTTCAGGTGTATCATCCACAAGCAGAATACTTGCCCGAGTAGACATGACATATCCTCTTATCTGTTTTTTATCTCTGGATAATAGCAGATGAGGGATGAATAGCTATGGTGCAGCGCGGGTTATGAAATGTTTATTTGCAGCTCACCAGTTTAATACCAGATAAGCGGCAGACAGAGAGAATATGCTGATTAACATGAGTTGTGTTATCAGATTGGTGCGCCGATTTTTCCGTGTTTGTTCAAGCTGTTGTTGTCGCAACTGTTTTAATTGATCTGAAATAGCAGGCAACTCTTGTAATCCACTGAACACTAACTGTGGTACTTGCGGAAACTTTTCCATCCATTCCGGTGCATAACGTTTTAATTCTTTCCATAAACTTTTCGGATGAAAACGATTTTTCAACCAACGTTCCAAAAAAGGATGCGCGGTTTGCCAGAGGTCCAGATCCGGATAAAGCTGTCTGCCTAAACCTTCGATATTCAACAGTGTTTTTTGCAGCAACACTAATTGAGGTTGTACTTGCATATCAAAACGGCGTGCGGTTCGGAACAAACTCAATAGAACATTACCAAAAGAAATATCTTTCAGCGGTTTTTCAAAAATCGGCTCACAGACTGTACGTATTGCCGCTTCCAGATCGCCCACTCGCACAGTTGCAGGTACCCAACCGGATTGCACATGCAATTCGGCTACCTGACGATAATCGCGACGGAACATAGCCAATAAATTGCGCGCAAGATAATATTGGTCTTCTTTATTGAGCGACGCCACTATCGCCATATCCACTGCCATATATTGCGGGCTTTGCGGATTTTCACGTGATACAAAAATATTACCGGGATGCATATCCGCATGGAAAAAATTGTGTTCGAACACTTGCGTGAAAAATATTTCCACACCTCGCTCGGCCAAACATTTTAAATCCGTATTCTGTGCATTAAGTTGTTGTAGATCCGTCACCGGAATTCCGTAGATCCGTTCCATTACCAACAGGTTGGATCGAGTAAACGGCCAGATAATTTCCGGCACATAAAGTAATGGGGAATTCAAAAAATTGCGGCGCAGTTGTGATGCGTTGGCCGCTTCGCGTTGCAAATCCAATTCGTCGAAAATGGTAATACGATAATCTTTAACAATTTCAACGGGCCGTAACCGCCTACCATCCTGACTGAATTTTTCAATAAGTTTGGCGATGATCAATAACAATTGAATATCTTGTTCAATGACTTTTTCAAGATTGGGTCGCACCAATTTGATAATCACATCGCGACCATCCATTAGCTTGGCTGCATGAACCTGCGCAATAGAAGCGGAGGCCAGAGGTTCTTTTTCATAGTGCGAAAATACAGTATCAATTTTGACACCGAGCGATTTTTCAAGCAGCTCACGAAATTGGTCGTTATCAAAAGGGGTGACATTGTCTTGCAAATAACACAGCTCCTGAGCTATGTCCTGCGGGATTAAATCGGGGCGTGTTGATAAAAGTTGGCCGAATTTAATAAAAATGGGGCCGAGATCTTCAAATCCATGACGCAGGGCTGCTCCCCGTGACAGATCCTTTCCCGGAATCAAACGCATCCAGGCCAGTGCCAGTTTGACGCTTAATGGTGTGCTGGCAGGTAGTAATTTATAGAGTCTGTATCTTGCCAATACCCGAAGAATTTTAAATAAACGAAAAAAAACCATCAGTCGTTATGCTCTCTTGTTGATGAGTTTGGCGCATCATACCTCAAATTTTCTCTTGAATCTGCAATAATTCAGTAAGTTTTAATTTTATGGTCTGCTGTAAAAAGTATTGTTTTGGTGATTTTTATAAACCAATGCTGCAAAAAATAACACGCACAAGTTGATTGCTGCGACACGAGAGTCATAGGATTTTTTTGCAATCATGATCTGAAAAAAAAATTTATAAAAAAATTCACAAAACAATTGTCATCGCACCATGTTCGTAGTCTGAAAATAATAATCAATAAAAACAATCACTTTATCTATCCC
>CAMLRJ010000110.1 GCA_946482345.1 uncultured Cellvibrio sp. | reverse complement strand
TCAGTGCAAAAGCCAACTACGGGGATTTCCGTGAAGAAGTTACTCCGTCTTTCTCTGCACTTTTTTCAGATAGCTGGGAAACCAGTGCGGGTAAATTTGGTTTCTTAATTGCAGGTTCGCATTCCGAATATAAAACTCGCGGTGACGGCGTTGGGCTGGGTAATTTCCATTCTCGCGGACCGATTCCTTTTTCTTACGATATATGGGGAACTCCGACACCGGGTCTTGTTTATCAGGATGCGAACGGTAACCCGATGTACAACGGTCCTTGTGTGCCTAATGCCCAAACTTGGGGTTCGGGCTGCGGTGAGACCGCAGATGAGATTACCCAAGAGGAGGCAGCTAATTATGTACCACCTTTCGAAGGTGGCCCAATTACAGGTCAGCCAGATGGAGTAACTTATTATACTCCTGCACAGATCCATATGAGCACCGCTGAAAATGATCGTGAGCGTACCGGCTTCACTACATCATTTCAGTGGTCAAACGCCGATGAGACTATTACGGCAACTCTGGAGCACATTAACTCTAAAGCGTCCCTGGAATGGCAGGAGCGGCGTGTAGGTCATGCAGCCCAAGGTTTTAAGGGTTTCATGGCTCAGTCTCACGATTGGTTGGATCAATCTGCCGATGGTTATCCACGCAATTTTGACGAAGATGGCTTTTTGACATCAGGTGTTGGTGTGGGTATTAGTGCTGATGTGCCACTCTTTTACATAACACGCTGGAACTACAACGAAAACACGGTTGAAGACACATCATTTAATTTGGCGCTTAATCCGACGGATCGCTTGTCAGTCGAACTGGATTTTCAACATATTGAATCTGAAAAGCTGGTGCATAACTACAGCCTATCCGGCCAAACCCGTGGTGGTACGGCGGCTGTAGGTACGCTACTACCATACTTTCTTGATTTACGTGGCAGCCGTCCCACCATTGAGTTCCTGAGTGATACAGACTTTACCGGCTGGATTGATGAAGCTGCTTATCAGCCGGAGGTATTTATCGGTTCTGGTATGCAACAAGAAGAGCTTAATAGCGCTAAAGCTGACAGCTTTAAAATTGATATGGAATACGCTCTGGATGGTGTTATTACTAGTGTCAAAAGCGGTATTTACTATTCCGATAAGACACTTACAGTGCGTGACACCGAGTATGCGGGCTGGTCTCCCATTTCTACACCTTGGGTAAATGAGCAGCGCGTTGCTTCTGCTGCTGTAAATCGTCCCGAGTTGTATGACAGAGTTGATTTCTCGGATTACTATCATGGTGAAGTCCTGCAGGGTGGCGTGCAGGGCTTCCTGTTCCCAAACCTTGATTTAGTAAAAAACTATCCTCAAACGTTGCGTGATGGCTGTGCAGATGGCTGGTCTACTGTCGGTGATTCTGCCGGTAACGCCGCAGATGGCAGTGGCGGTTGTGCTATTCCGTATGAAGACATGGACGGACGCATTAGTCATTTTGCGCCTCACGACATAAGCGAATCAAATGAAAAACGCACTGAATTTTATGTGCGCGGCGACTTCGAATTTGCAGATTTGGCAGTGCCTGTAAAAGGT
Organism: uncultured Cellvibrio sp.; assembly: GCA_946482345.1. Next base: position 7,296 of record CAMLRJ010000110.1, on the reverse strand, counting down.
AATGTGGGTCTGCGTTATATTAATTACCAACTGGAATCTACCGGCTATACGGTATTGCCGCCAGAAACCAGTCGTGGCAGTGCGGAAACAGCGGCATTCCTGGAGGCTGAATATCCGAGCATTTACGATCTTGCTAGTGGTGAATCATTACAAAGCACGGTTGACGGCACCGATTACGACACCATACTGCCGAGTTTGAATTTAACTTTTGGTATTACCGATGACCTGGTGGTTCGCTTTGGTGTGTCGAAAGGGCTTTATTACCCCAGTCTGATTGAGACGCGCAACCGTGTGATTGTTGGTCTGGAAGTTGATCCCGAGCTCCAAGACGAATCTCAGCCTTTGAGTGACACTAATCCGCCTATTGGTATCGAAAGTGTTTCTCTGAATGCTGAAGCAAGCAATCCTTACTTGGAGCCTGAGGAGTCTGTCAACTTTGATTTGAGTACCGAATGGTATTTTGCTCCGGCTGGTTCATTGAGCGTTGGCTTGTTCCACAAAGATTTGGATAACATCATTCGCAACAGACAGTTTGATCTGTCTTTCGATAATAATGGCGTAGAAGAAGTGATTTCTGCCTACGGTCCGGCTAATACGGGTTCAGGTACGATTCGTGGTGTAGAATTCTCCTACTCACAGTTCTACGACATGTTGCCAGGTGCATGGAGTGGTTTAGGTTTGCAACTTAACTATACCTACATTGACCAGAATGATCTGGAAGACCCCAACGGTGCAGTGGCGCCAAGCACTCGGTTTAATGCAGCAGGTGAGCCGGTACGAGACGAGCGCAATACATTCCGCGTACTTAGCGGGCTACCATTGCAGGGTTATTCTGACGAAAACTTGAATATTGTTGGTATGTACGAATACAACGATATCTCGTTCCGGTTAGCCTACACGTGGCGCTCTGAGTACTTGTTGACTTTGCGTGAATCAGAAGATTTTTCACCAGTTTATGCTAAAGCCTCGGGCATGATGGACGCTAGCATGTACTACACAATTAACGATACGTGGAAGGTCGGCATTGAGGGTAGCAACTTGCTCGATACCGAAACTAAAACTACCTATCAGTTGAACGAGGCTGGTGTTAGAACAGAGGCGTTGAACTTTACTACTGATCGTCGTTATGCATTGAGTGTACGGGCAACATTCTAGTGGTAGTTTCTCGTAAACCATTTATTGGATGATGTATTAAAACGCCGCAGTGATGCGGCGTTTTTTTTCGTAAGATATTATCATGCAGGTAAAGATGTGCAGTCTTAAGGCATACGATGAATATTTAAATGGCTTATTTTCTATGCGCAATAACTTAGATTCTATTTGTATCGCGGGGGGAGGAACTGCTGGTTGGATGGCAGCATGCCTCCTTTCTTCTGCGCTGAAAGGAAGCAGCGTGCGCATCACATTGGTTGAGTCGCCTGATATCGCCACCACTGGTGTCGGTGAGTCCACGGTGCCCTCCATCATTGATTTTTTGAATTTCTGCCGAATTAATCCAAGAGAATTTATTAAAGCTTCAGCGGGTAGTTTTAAACTGGGCATTCGTTTTGATAATTGGCTTAAACCGTCACATAGTTTTTTCCATCCCTTTGGTAAGGTTGGGCAGAAAATTAATGGTTATGAATTTTATCAAGCTTGGATAAAGACGCTCCAGGAGGGGTATGTTACTCGTTGGGTTGATCATTCCCCGTCTGCCATCATGGCGGAAAACCATCGTTTTATGGTGGATACCCCGCAGCAAAAAATGCCACTACCCAACTATAACTACGCTTTGCACCTAGACGCGATATTGGCCGCACGGTATCTGCGTGATTTTGCTCAAGCTCGTGGTGTGACGAGAATAGAGGCTACGGTTAACAGAGTAGTGTTAGATGGACGACAATTTATCCGTGGATTAGAGCTTAGTGATGGTAGGTCAATTGAAAGTGACTTTTTTATTGATTGCACGGGCTTTAAAGCATTATTAATTGAAGAAGCATTAAAAGTTGGATATGAAGATTGGTCATATTATTTACCCTGTAACCGTGCGGTTGTAATACAAACAGAGAATACGGGGGAGCCACCTCCTTATACGGTTTCTACCGCTCGTGAGGCTGGCTGGACGTGGAAGATTCCATTGCAACATCGAACTGGCAACGGCTATGTTTTTTCGAATCAGCATTCCTCAGATGATAATGCTGCATATACACTGCTAAAGTCGGTTGACGGCAAATTATTAACCGAACCCAAATTTATACCATTTGTGACTGGAATGCGTAAAAAAATATGGCATAACAATTGCTTGGCTTTGGGGTTGGCTTCTGGATTTCTGGAGCCTCTAGAATCTACTGCAATCCATTTGGTCTATCAAACGTTAATTCATTTTATAAACCACTTTCCTGATCGTGATTTTGATGGCAGTGTTGAGATGAGGTTTAATCAGCATGTAAGTGCTGATTATCAGGAAATTCGTGATTTTATTATTCTGCATTATTGTACGACTGAACGTGATGATACCTCATTCTGGAGGTGGTGTAAGTCCATGCCGGTGCCTGATTCGCTGATGGAAAAAATTAAACTATTTCGTAATCGTGGGCAGCTCTATAGCAAACCAAATCAATTCTTTGGTAATGATAGTTGGTGTTCAATATTAGAAGGGATGCATATTCGCCCTAAAAAATATCATCCATTAATGGATGCCTTTGATAGTTTATATTTGTCGCAAGTGCTACAAAAAAATGCGCAAGAAATTCGGGATGTTGTGTTTAAAATGCCTAGACATGATGCTTTTATTAAAGCCAATTGCGCTGTTAATCCCTCGGAATGAATTTGTAGCGATTTTTAAGAAGGATTATATTAATGAGTGACACCCTTGGTTGATTATAGTTAACTCGATGAGCAATTAAAAATGACTGCTTATAAAGAGATGCCAGAATATAAGAATATGTCAGCAGAACAATTTTTTAACGAAATTGTGCCTTTGCAAAGGCCCATAGTAATTCGTGGTTTCGCTAATCACTGGCCGTTGGTTGCTGCAGCTAAAGTTTCTCCGCAGAATTACGTCGCTTATTTAAAGAAATTTTATAACGGAAAAAAAGCCAGTATATTGTTAGGGCACCCAGATATAAAAGGGCGCTTTTTTTATAATGATGATATGACTGGCGTTAACTATATCAAAGGTGATGAGCGATTGGATTTATTTCTGGATCGCTTGTTGGATTTGATGAATAAAGAAATCTATCCTGCGGTTTCAATACAGAATATGTTGCCGAGTTATGTGCTGCCTGGCTTGGCTAACGACAATAGCTCAGATTTTTTCCCTGATACAGAGCCTCGTTTGTGGATTGGAAACCAGGGTACCGTTAGCGCGCATTATGATGGTGCGGATAATGTAGCCTGTGTAGTGGCGGGTCGGAGAAGGTTTATTCTCTTTTCTCCGGATCAGGTTGCTAATTTATATCCAGGGTCACTTAATCTAACTCCGGCCGGAGCGCCTGTTAGCTTGGTTAATCTCCATGACCCGGATTTCGAGCGGTACCCTCGTTATAAAACTGCGCTCGATAATGCTTATTCTGCAGAGCTTTTTCCCGGTGATGCCATCTTTATTCCCATGTTGTGGTGGCATCATGTTGATTCGCTGGAAAAAGTGAATGGATTAATGAACTACTGGTGGAATGGCTCGGCTGTTAAGGATGCGATAACACCAACACCGCTCGATAGTCTAAGCATGGCAATATTGGTAATGCGAAAATTAAACCCGGAACAACGCAATGCATGGAGAGCTATGTTCGATCATTATTTGTTTAAGCAAGGCGTTGATCCTGTATCGTATATCCCGGAGCATTGCCAACATGTTTTGGGGGAGATAACCCCTCAGGCAGAAAGAGAAATTAAAGACTATCTGATAGAAAAATTAAAATAACAATCAAGCCTAATTTTAATAGCTAACCTCACCAATACACCACGTATCGAATGGCGGATATCGTAAATATGTCAAATGAAAACCGAATGCCAAAGAAAATTCTGATCGTTGGCGGTGGTACAGCTGGATGGATGGCCGCAAATTTATTGATGTCCCGTTGGGATGATGTTGACGTTTGCTTACTTGAATCCAGTGATATTGGCATAATCGGTGTGGGTGAGGGGACGACACCGCACTTGAAATTCTTTTTCGATGCCGTGGGACTTGCTGAATCAGAATGGATGCCTCGTTGCAATGCGACCTATAAAAACGGAATTACGTTTTCTGGCTGGTCTGCTATTCCCGGCTTTGAATCCTATTTCCATCCATTTCCTGCGCAAACGGATGATATTTTTACCGTCCCGATGTTCTTCAGTAATATTAAAGCGCGGATGCAGGGCATGAATGCTAATGCGCATCCTGATCGCTATTTTCTAGAGACTTATATTACCCGACAAAACCTTGGGCCTATACCCGCCGAGTCTTTTCCATTTGGTGTTGCCTACGGATATCATTTTGATTCAGCTTTGCTCGGACAATTTCTTGCAGAAAAAGCAGTAGAACGAGGTGTTAGGCGGATTTTTGGCACAGTGACGGAAGTTGTGGTTGATCAGGGCGGACAGTTAACATCCATAAGATTAGATGATGATAGTTTTTTGCATGCAGATTTCTTTATCGATTGCTCTGGTTTCAAATCTTTACTCTTGCAGGATACATTGAAAACACCCTATATATCTTTTAAAGAAAATCTGTTCAATAACGCTGCTGTGGCAATACCGAGCGCGATGTCGGATATCATTCCGCCAGAGACAAAATCAACAGCATTGTCGAATGGTTGGGTCTGGAAAATTCCATTAACAAACCGTTTTGGTAACGGCTATGTTTATAGCACTGATTACACCACGCCGGAGGAAGCAGAAGCCGAGCTGAGGCAACATTTAGGTTTGCTTGATAGCGATGTTGCTGCTAGGCATCTTCAAATGAAAGTTGGTCGAGTTGAAAAGCATTGGGTAAACAACTGTTTAGCCGTGGGCTTATCTCAAGGTTTTATCGAGCCCTTGGAGGCTACTGCACTGGCCTTGTCATTTGATACGATTTCGAGATTTATAACCCTTTATGAGAACGGGCAATACACAAATAAGTTTGAAGATGATTTCAACAACGAAATTAATGCCAAGTTCGATGGTATAAGAGATTATATCGTCTGCCACTACAAAGTTAATCAGCGGAAAGATACAGATTATTGGCGGGATAACGCGGCCAATACGAATTTGTCTGATAACTTGAATAAAGTATTACATCTATGGAAAACCAGTAAGGATTTTGGAAGGGATATGTATATGAACAACCTGGTGCTTAGTTATCAGCCAAAGTCATGGGCGTGTTTATTGGCGGGTTACGGTATTTTTCCTCCGTTAGATACGAATCAAAAAAGTATGTATTATCAGTCGCAGGATATGGATCAATTAGCTGACTTTATTCGCCGCTGTGGCCTGAATTTTAAAAAGCATAATGAGTTGCTTATTAAATGAGTTATTTTTGAGGCTGATGCTGAACAATTGCATAGATCTAACGGCAATCTCGCAACCTTCAACAGTTCACTTTCAACCGAGAGCCTGGAGTTTTCTGTTGCTTTTTCATCCGATAACGTATTGTCCTTACTGATGCGATGAGGTGACTTTAGCCGGCAACTTCCCTGTAGCTACTGACAACGATTAACTGGCTTTTTACTGCCGATGTGTTCTTGTAAAAATTCCTCCATGGCCTTGAAAATTTCTATTTCACTTTTTTCATGAGTGCGCCAATGCTCCCCTTCTGATAGTTCCAGGTAGTACACAGGCTTTTTGAGTTTATTTAATTTTTTATATAAGGGTATTGAGTGCTCGTCTGGGTTTACCACACTGTCTTTCTTGCCAGCAATAATCAATAATGGTTGTTTGATTTCTGCCGCCAAGTGATAGGGCGATGCCTTTTTAATGCCCCATTTACTGTTGGTAATTTCGCGATTGACGATGTGAGTGTAAGCTAGGTTGTGATAATGCTTGTTCATATTCATCACACCATTAATGCTTATTGCACACTGATAGGGGCTCGGTGTGCGCACCAGTCCCATAGCAGCGGCATAACCGCCAAAGCTTGCACCGACAATACAAACACGCTGGGGGTCCGCAATGCCTTGGTTCACCAGCCAATTGACACCATCAGTAATATCATCCTGTATTGCGTAGCCCCACTGCTTGAAGCCCAGTTCGTGCAGCTCATTACCAAAACCGGTGGAGCCACGGAATTGCGGCTGAAATACTGCATAGCCTCTGCTAGCTAAAAATTGAACGTAGTTATCAAAACCCCAGTCATCCCTTGCCCAAGGGCCGCCATGAGGCATAACAACCAAGGGTAAGTTTTTGGCTTGGCTAACTTGCGGCAGAGTCAGGTACGCGGGAATTTCTAATTGGTCTCTAGCCTTATAACTTAACTGCTGCATCGGAGATAATTTTGCATTTTCCAGGTGTGGATATGCAGCAGCAAGAAATGCCAGGGTCTTTTTATGTTTGTCATAATGAAAATAGGAAGGTGCTGCAACATCAGAGTAAATGACAATGATAAATTGATCTTTCGCTCGGGTACGTGAAATTTCTTCAATGCGCGTGTTCGGGAAGCGTTTAAGAAGAGCATTTTTGATTGGCGTAAAATCCGGGTCCTCATAGGCGCCGATGATTTGGCCCTGCGTTAAATCGTAACGATGCAGATCCATTTTATTTCTGTGTAATCTTCATCTTGCAGATTATCGCTGGTCACAATCAATATGTTGCTATCCTGTTCATCGAAAAACAGAGGGGTTAGCCTGTCGTTATCCAATACCTTTAACTTCTCTAATCGTTTCCAATCAGAATCAGGGGTTACACGATAGTAGCTGCTGATATATCCCCGCGGACCATCATGAACTTTGACACCAATCCGAGGATTTCCATCCGCATCTACAACCCAGCGATAAAAGCCTTGTCGATTGTGATCGACTAGAGTTTTTTCACCAGTATTGACATTGACTTTATGTAAAAGATAGTGATTTTGATTTGTACGTAGGTCAATTAATGCAGTTTTGTTGTCAATAGCGCGTTCGACCACTGCCAATATATGGTCTGGGTCATTGTCCAACCAATCGACAACATGAGGATTTGGAAAATAATAGCCATACTTGTTGTAGTAGCCTACCTCGATCTCTTTGATATCCCGACCATCGCGACTCACACTCATCAAGCGCGCTATGTTGTACGTGCCCAGATTATGCTTATGAGTAATCCTCACTGAAGTGGTCTAATTAGACCGGACACCAAGTTAAGCGGATAATACCGTAAAAC